>CAYQXD010000153.1:0-7817 GCA_964421315.1 uncultured Thiotrichaceae bacterium
TAATGTTTTTCAGATTTTCCAACGTCCGCTCAGTGTCGATAGCAGACAGCCATAAAAACACTGCAGCTGTATTGAAACGATTTAAACCGTTTGAATTGCTGATTTATTCGATAACATTAATACCAGGCTGGCAATACGATCACGCAAGTCACGACGATCAACTACCATATCAATAGCTCCATGCTCCAGTAAAAATTCGCTGCGTTGAAAACCTTCCGGTAATTTTTCGCCAACGGTCTGCTCAATTACTCGCGGACCGGCAAAACCAATCAGTGCTTTCGGTTCTGCAATATGAACATCACCCAGCATAGCAAAACTGGCAGACACACCACCCATGGTTGGGTCGGTTAATACTGAAATGTATGGAATACGGTTTTTAGCAAGACGAACCAGCACCGCGCTGGTTTTTGCCATTTGCATTAAGGAGAATAAGGCTTCCTGCATACGCGCCCCACCGGAAGCGGAAAAACAGATAAACGGAATTTTTTCTTCTAACGCCATGGTCGCCGCCAACAGGAAACGCTCGCCAACAACTGAGCCCATTGAGCCACCCATAAAACGAAAATCAAAGGCTGCCGCAACCACCGGCACCCCTTTCACTTTGCCTTTTAACGCAATCAGTGCATCTTTCTCACCAGTGTTTTTTTGCGCCTGCAGCAAACGGTCTTTGTATTTTTTGCTGTCTTTAAATTTATATTTATCAAACGGCAGTAAATTTTCACCAATTTCTTCGGTGGGCGAGTCATCCAGAAATATTTCCAGTCGTCTGCGCCCGAAAATACGCATATGATGATTACACTTGGGACAGACATCAAGATTACGTTCCAGCTCTGCGCGATATAAAACCGCATTACAGGAGGTACATTTCGTCCACAAACCTTCGGGTACGCCGCGTTTTGTACTGCTATCGGTTCGAATGCTTGTTGGCATTAATTTCTCAAACCAGCTTGGTGCCATGTGCCTGTACCTGTATAAAGTTGGTAGGGTGGATAAGTGAAACGCATCCACCTTTGTTTGAAATACCGGTGGATGCGCTATGCTTATCCACCCTACGAGCTAAATTAAAGACTATCTAGCGCACTGCGCATTGCCGATAGTGTATCACTGATTTCTTGAATAATTATAGACCTTTCTGATTCTGTTTTGCCAGTGTTTAAGGTCATTTTTTTAACCAGTGCGCTACCAACGACTACGGCATCTGCACAGGCGGCAACTTTTGCTGCTGATTCAGCATCATTGATACCAAAACCAACGGCAACTGGCAAATCGATAAACTGTCTGATTTCGGTAAGTTTTTCTTCAACGCTGCTTACATCGAGTGTGGCCGCACCGGTAACACCTTTCAACGAAACATAATAAACAAAACCACTGGCAATATCTGACAGTTTTTTAATTCGTTGCTCGGTGCTTGTTGGTGCCAGTAAAAATATCGGATCCAGCCCCTGTGCTTTTAATGCTGGCACATACTCTTCAGCTTCGACTGGCGGCATATCAACGGTAATCACGCCATCAATACCACAGGCGGCAGCTTGCTCGGCAAAGTGCTGATAACCCATCACTTCAATCGGGTTGAGATACCCCATGACAATGATGGGTGTTTTGTTGTCTATCTGGCGAAATGCTTTCACCACAGAAAACACATCAAACAAACTTGTGTTGTATTGTAGCGAACGCTCTGCTGCCAGTTGTATCACTGGACCATCGGCCATCGGATCAGAAAAAGGCGCGCCCAGTTCAATAATATCGGCACCGGCGGCAACCATGGCGTGCATCAATGGCAAGGTGATTTCAGGTGTTGGATCGGCTGTCATCACATAGGGGATTAATGCTTTGCGTGACCCTTCTTTTAACGTGGCAAAGCATGCAGCTAAACGACTCACAATGACAACCCTTCAATTTTGGCTATAGTATTAATATCTTTGTCACCACGACCGGACAGGTTAACAATAATGCGCTGATCGGGTTTCATGGTAGCCGCCAGTTTCATGCCATAAGCCACCGCATGACTGGATTCCAGTGCCGGAATAATACCTTCAACCTGAGTTAATATGTGAAAGGCTTCAAGGGCTTCATCATCGGTAGCAGCAACGTAGCTGACTCGACCTATATCTTTTAGCCAGGAATGCTCCGGTCCTACGCCGGGATAATCCAGACCGGCAGAAATAGAATGTGTTTCAATAATCTGTCCATTTTCATCTTCCATTAAATAAGTACGGTTGCCGTGCAATACACCGGGGCTGCCGGCACATAAAGGGGCTGCGTGTTTTCCACTGTCTACCCCCAGGCCACCACCTTCAACACCATACATAATTACCTTTTCATCACCCAAAAAAGGATGAAATAAACCAATCGCATTCGAACCACCGCCAACACAGGCAACCAGTGCATCGGGCAAACAGCCACATTGCTGTTGCATTTGAGTTTTTGCTTCACGACCAATAATGGTCTGAAAATCACGCACCATCGCTGGATAAGGGTGCGGACCGGCGACAGTGCCAATGATATAAAAGGTATCATCAACATTGGTTACCCAGTCACGCATAGCTTCATTCAAAGCATCTTTAAGGGTTTTTGAACCGGATTCAACCGCCACCACTTTTGCGCCCAGTAATTTCATGCGATAGACATTGGGTGCCTGGCGCACAATATCTTCTGCACCCATGTAAACCACACACTCCATGCCAAAACGTGCGGCAACAGTGGCCGTTGCCACGCCGTGCTGACCAGCACCAGTTTCGGCGATCACGCGTTTTTTGCCCATTTTCTTAGCCAGCAGACCCTGACCGATGGTGTTGTTGATTTTATGTGCGCCCGTATGATTTAAATCTTCTCGTTTGAGAAAAATTTGTGCGCCTCCAACTCTGCTCGTCAAACGCTCGGCAAAATACAGCGGGCTGGGACGGCCAACATATTGCGCCAGGTCTTCATCAAACTGCGCCTGAAAATCTGCGTCTGTTTTTGTTGTTTCATAGGCATCACGTAACTCATCTAGCGCCTGCATTAATGTTTCTGAGGCAAAAATGCCACCGTATACACCAAAATGTCCGCGCTCATCAGGCATGGACGAGTAATCTACAGATGCTGGTTTTTGTTTGGGTGATTTATCGATTAACTGTGTCATAACTCTTTAACTAATTGAGAATTGAGAATTGAGAATTGTAAATGAAAACACTGTGTTACCTGGTTTGGTTTTTAATTCCATCCTTTGGTTCGTAAACAGCACATCCCTGTGCCACTACTCTCAATTCTCAATTATAAAATACCGCTCTGTTGCAAAAATGCGATAACTTTTTCTTTATCTTTAATTCCCGGTGAACTTTCCACGCCGCTGCTCACATCTACCGCAAAAGGATGAACCAGATCAATCGCCTGTTTTACATTATCTGGCGTTAAACCACCTGCCAGCACGATAGGCATGGCAGATATAGTATGGGCAACGCGAGCAATTGTTGCCCAGTCAAACGATTCGCCTGCACCGCCAGCGTCACCGGGTGCATGACCATCCAGCAGGAGTGCTTTAGCGGACTGATATTTTTCCACGTTGGCAAACAAAAAGTTTTTTTCGTGTTCAGTACCTTTCATGCCCAGCGCTTTAATATAAGGTCGATTGAACTGTTCACAAAAGTCCACCTCTTCACTGCCATGAAACTGAATAAGGTCAATTTCTACGTCTGCTAATACGGTACGAATTATTTGCTCGTCTGCATCTTTAAATAAAGCCACACGACTAACGAATGCGGGAATAACCTGACTGATTTGTGCAGCCTGCGCATTACTCACAAAACGCGGGCTTTTTTCATAAAAAACCAGCCCAATTGCATCGGCACCAGCATCAACAACCAGCTGTGCATCTTCACACCGGGTAATACCACAAATTTTAACACGGGTTCGCATAAAAGATTACATGCCTTTGTATTTAACTCATAAAGTGAACTACATTAACATTTTATTTACCACAAGGACACGAAGAGCACGAAGTTTGAATTCAGTCATAAAAGCATGAGGTATGACACAACCAGCCATTTTGCACTCTAACATTAACCCCTTCGTGCACTTCCTGAGCTTCGTGGCGAATAGCCATGTTATGTAACGAATCATATCTCACATAACATTATTCTGAGTAAGATACAGAGGCACGAATAATTATAAGTTTCTAGCCATATAAAGATTAGTAAATCTCTGGCAACCAGCCACTATCCGGCAAGCCATGTTCTGCCGGGTATTCTACATTAACCAGATACAAACCGGCTGGCGATGCGGTTATGCCGGCTTTTTTTCTGTCCTGGCCCCGCAGCAATTCCTGCATCCATCGTGTTTCTTGCTGACCGCGCCCAATGACCAACAAGCTACCCATGATATTTCTTACCATGTGGTGTAAAAAAGCATTGGCTTTAATGTCTAAAATTATGGTGTCCCCGTTTCGTTTTACGCTGATGCTTTGCATTTCACGAACTGCATGTTTTGCCTGACATTGCGAGGCACGAAATGCAGAAAAATCATGCTCACCCAATAAATACTGTGCTGCATGGTTCATCATGTGTTCATCAAGATGCTCAAATAACCACGCAACGTTATGTTGAAAGATAGCCGATCTGACTTTTCGATTAAACAGGATGTAACGATAGCTGCGTGATACCGCACTAAACCGTGCATTAAACTGATCGCTTACCTGCCTCACCCAGTGGATGGAAATATCGCGTGGCAAGTTGTTATTACCACCCAATATCCAGGCTTTTAATTCTCGTTGTACTGTGGTATCAAAATGCACCACCTGACCGGTGGCGTGGACACCAGTATCGGTTCGACCGGCACAGGTTAATCTAACCGGTTCATTGGCAACTTTAGACAGTGCTTTTTCCAGTTCAGCCTGTACCGTACGTGTACCTTTCGTTTGTATTTGGTAACCACTGAATAAGCTGCCATTGTATTCAATGCCGAGAGCGATTCGTTGTTTGACCATGAAACGATAATGGTTAATTATTAATGATTAATGAAAAACACTGTGAGTCACGGTCTGGATGTTTTCTTTTCATTAACAATTAACAATTAACCATTGCTTTTAACAGTTCACTGGCTTCACGTTTTTGTTCGTCATCACCATCAGCAAGCACCTCTTCCAAAATACCTTTCGAGCCTTCGTGGTCACCCATGTCGAGATAGGCACGTGCCAGATCCAGTTTAGTGCTAATTTCATCAACATCATCCAGTTTGGACAAATCAAAGTCATCTTCATCCTCGCCAGGATCATCGCTGGCTCCGAGTTTGACTTCTATGGGTTCGGCTTCTATAGCAGTACTCTCTATCTCTTCACCGCCTGCCTTTTCACTCAGATCAATATCCAGTAATTTAGCTTCTTCTGTCAGGTCAATAGTAATGTTTTCATCAGCGAGCATTGTTTCCGAATCAGTATCAACATCTACATCAAAATCAATTTCAACATCATCAACAGCAGCGACACTAACGTCATCTGCCACTTCATCCAGGCCGATATCTATGCCAGTCAGATCCATGTCAGTCAGGTCGAGAGGTTTTTCATAGACATCGGCTTCAATGTCATCTGTTAAATCTATGCCGTCAGTTTCAGCTACAATTTCATCTTTTATATCAATATCTAGTTCTGATGCATCGATATCAAGTGAGAATTCCTCTTCTATGTCCGTGGAATCTTCTACCGCACCAACATCACTTAAATCAAATTCCAGCTCATCTACAGAGCTTACCGCTTCAGCATCAAGCTCTAATTTCGGCAGTTCCCGTAATGCTTCTTCCTGGCGTTCTTCATCCATGCTTGAATCAAGATCAGAGCTTTTATCTAACATGGCATTTGGCATGGCATCTGAAATTTCATCAAGGCCCGTATTAGTCAGATCCAGGTCAAAGTCCATCTCAGGGAAATCTGCAGACAGCGAGCCAGCAGCAAGACCGCCAACTATAGCACTCTGAAACAGGGGATTATCTGCACACAAATCCTGCCCCATGCCTAAAACTTTTTTCCATACGGGTGAAGCATCATTATTCACACGTTGCTTAATGTCACGTGCAATGTCGACAAACGCATCAGTATTTTTACTAGCATAATGGGTTTCAGCCAGTTTTACGCGGTAATCATCACGCTCTGGATTATCCGCAATGGCTTGTGTTAGCAACTCTTCAGCCTGTTGATAAATACCATATGCCAGATAAACATCAGCTTCTGCGATAACATCATCACGAGGCTCTTCTTCAGCTATTTCATCTGAAGCTTCTGGTTCGGCGATGACAGGCTCTTCTGCTGAATCCTGGGTCATGGTTGCTGTTGAATCAGCATCATCGATGATGTCTTCGTCAACTACTGATGCCTGTTCCACTTTTTCTGACTCATCAACTTCACTAGCTATATCATCAGCCAGGTTTTCAAGATCATCGAGGTCACTCCTGGTTGCTATTGGTGTTACTGCTGTTGATTCTTCAGCTGCCTCTTTACGACGTTTAATAATCAATCCAATCAGTGCTGCAAACAACAATAAGCCACCACCTGAAGCAGCAAGTAACATTGGATTATTTAACACTTGCGTTAATAGATCTGCCGACTCAGGATTTTCAATCTGTGGCTCAGCCTCAACAAAATCATCTGTGGTCGATGCTACCTGCTCTGGCATTTCTGCCACACTTTCATCCTGGGTTTCATCAACGAACAAGACACCTTCTTCTGCATGCTCTGCGGCTGCATCAGGTTCTAATGTGGCTAATGCAGCAGCTTCATCTATCGCATCCAGTGCATCGGCTTCATCCACTGCATTAACAACCCTGTCTTCCATGACAGATTCATCAACCTTTTCCTCTTGCACCACTTCGCCTTTCGCAGGTTCATTGAGTGCCTGCACCTGAGCCAACTCTGCATCCTCAATAGCTAATATGCCTTTCATTTTTTCGACATTTTGCTGCAGTGCGTCAACTCTTTGTTGCAATGCTTCTTTTTCAACACGTTCGGTTTCAACCCTTTCTCTCGCTAAGCTAAGTTCAGCACGAAGCTCCTGAGCGGTCATTTCAACAGGATCTTTACCACTTGTTGCTGAGCTACCAGAACCGGCACTAACAATCTCTAAATGGGCATCATCTTCACTGCCCGCATCACGACCCGCAGCACTACCCTCAGCCATGTCTGATGCTACACCGTCATCATCTGCTCGCATCTGTGATACTGGTTGGCCACCCGCCTGCGACTGCTGGTATTGCCGCCATAACGCTGCTTGTTCACGAACCAGCACCATTGCATCTGCGTGACTAAGCGAAGTAATCTGGTCGTAATCCGGTACCCGTAAAATGTAACCTCGTTTTAAACCATTAATGTTTCCATTTATAAAAGACTCCCGGTTTTCTCGTAACATGGCGACCATCATTTGTGTCACAGTAACACTTTGATCCGGTCGCATGGCATTAGCCAGACTCCAGGCTGTATCACCTGTTTTAATTTTATAACTGCCTGCAGGCTGGTTAATTACGCTCTGTTGTTGTGCTTGTTGTAAAAAAGTGGGCGAAGGAGTCCTGCTTATCTGACTCGTGCCAGCCTGTGCCTGTACCACAGGAGCCTGAGCCAAAGAGGGATCCTGAACAACCTGCGCCGTTGATGCAGGTCTGAATAAGACTGACGCAGCCGGTGTAACCACGGGTACGACATTATTGCTGCCACCTGAAGCGGGACGAAAACCGGAATTATTTGATGCCGATGTAACATTTGTGGGCGCTATATTTGCGACTGTACTGATTGACTGCGTCATAAACACGGGTGGATCCAGCAACACCGTGTACTCACGCAAGAGACGACCATTTGGCCAGTC
>CAYQXD010000154.1:0-7811 GCA_964421315.1 uncultured Thiotrichaceae bacterium
TATAAAATTGTCAGAATTGACAGAATTAGTGTGTAGTGCTTTTGCGGAAGTCAGGTGAGGGTGTAATTGTGCGTACTAATATTGTACTGGATGAAAAACTTGTTGAAGAAGTGCAAACATTGAGTCATATCAAGACCAGGCGTGAGCTAATTGATAAAGCATTACGTGAATTTGTTTTGCATCGTAAACGTCTTGATTTGAGAGAGATTAAAGGCAGCAAAAATTTGCAGGAAGATTATGATTATAAATCGACACGCATCAATGGTGAATAAAGCAGATGTACCTGGTTGATACTTCCGTATGGATTGATTATATTCAAGGGCGTGAAACGCCCGCAAGTATTATACCTGGACTCTTTGCTGGCTAATCCGCTTTCTTGCGGTATCAATGACCATATTTACATGGAAATTTTACAGGGAGCAAAAAGCCAGGACAGTTTTGATGAGTTGCAGCGTTATTTTTCCGGTCAGCATTTTTATAGTTTCAACGAGCCGCAGGAAAGTCATGCTAAAGCTGCAAAAATTTATTTAAGCTGCCGTCAACAGGGAATTACTGTGCGTTCATCCATTGATTGCCTTATTGCACAAACGGCTATCGAGCATAACCTTGTTTTGCTGCACCATGATAACGATTATAAAAACATGGCGCGTATTATCCCTGATTTACAACAAAAGCATTTTTTAGGTTGAGTGAGGCCTTTATACAAAACATCTATGGCTTGTTGTCATCTCGACCAAAGGGAGAGATCTTATACCACTGTAGGCCAATATCTCTATTATCGGGAGAGATGACTGCTTCGCCCGTAGGTTGGTGTGAGGCACGAACCCCAACATAGGTATTAGCGCCGCCGGTATTTGTTGAGCTTCGTGCCTCGCCCCAGGCAATGAGATCACACAAAAAAATCACAGTATTAGAAGCGAAAACGTTTAAAAATCGACGAAATGTTGAAAATTGAGCAAAAGCACATCAAAAATAACAGAATATTAACTGTAAATCAGGCTTTTATGGGCTATAAAAGTCTGGTACAGTAATTGCAATTGTATTATTCCGTAAAAAAACTATAATCCAACTCTTATTTATTTCACAACAAATACCATCTTTGAGTGCATAGGTGGTTTTTAAGTAAAAATCACAGCGTTCCTGTCAAATACTCAGGGTCAATGAAAGTAAAGGAAGTTCATCTCATGATTAAAAGCAGTTTAAATAAATTTTTTATATTAATAATACTTTCATTTGCTCTGGCGAGTTGTGGTGGTTCGTCTGATTCAGAGAATCCGGTTGATAATACAGCGCCAGATGAACCAACGCTAGGCGCATCAGCCACCAATAACGCCAGCCCAGCAATTACCGGCATAGCCGAAGCAGGCAGTAGCGTAACAGTTGAAATCGGCGGTGCAACATACACATTAACTGCTGATGGCACAGGCGCATGGTCACTTGATACAGCAACAGCAACACCAGGTAGCGGTACCTTTACACCGCTTACCACTGGTGACAATGGTATTACTATTACTAGTACCGATGCAGCAGGTAATGCAACCAGCATCACAGCTACAATTACCCTCGATACTGTGGCACCAGTAGCGCCAGCGTTAGCCGCTCCAGCCACTAATAGTGACAGCCCAACAATTACCGGCACAGCTGAAGCAGGTAGCAGCGTAACAGTTGAAATCGGTGGTGCAATATACACATTAATTGCTGATGGCACAGGCGCATGGACACTTGATACAGCAACAACAACACCTGATAGTGGAAGCTTTACACCGCTTGCCACTGGTGATAATACTATTACGATTACCAGTACCGATGCAGCGGGTAACGCAAGTAGTAGTACTGTTACATTAACTCTTGATGCCACTCCACCAGATACACCAACAGTCAATTCGCAGACCACTAGTGACATCACGCCAACCATAACAGGCAGCTTTGACTCAACTGATGCAGCGGGTGGTTTCAGTGTCGCAGTGAATGGAGTGACCTACACATTGGGCGATGGTAATTTGACGAACACAGCCAACACCTGGCGCTTAAGCATACCAGTCGCTAATGCGATAAGCATCGATGGCTCATATGATGTCACTGCCAGCATCACTGATGCTGTGGGTAATGTTAGTAATGATGGGAGTGCAAGTGAGTTGACCATCAATACAGCCGGTTTTGGTATAAATTTGATGCCAATCACCACAGTGGCTGAAAACGCAGCTTACACAGGTGCAACTCCAATCATAAGCGGCGTTGCGATAGGCACACTGACATACGCCTTAACAGGTGCTGATGCCGCAGATTTCACTATTGATACTGCAACCGGCGTGGTCAGCATGGTGGCACGTGACTTTGAAGCCCCTGCTGATGCAGGCGCAGACAATGTTTACAATCTGGGTATTGTGGCAACCGATGCGGATGCTAATACTGCCTCAATGGCGTGGACAGTGACGGTGACGGATGTAACTGAAGCGGCCACCTTCACCATTGATGCAATTGCAGATACCACTGTTGCTGAAAACGCGGCATTCACGGGTACTACCCCGGGTATTACTGGTGACACCCCGATTGGCACGCTTGTCTATACACTGGGAGGCACCGATGCCGCTGACTTTAGTATCGATGGCGCAACCGGTTTGATCACTATGGTTGCCCGTGACTTTGAGGCAGCAGCAGATGGCAACACGGACAATGCCTATGAAGTGACTATCATTGCCACCGACTCTGATGGTAACACCGCTTCTGAGGCGCAAATCGTGACGGTTACGGATGTGCTTCCAGCTACACTAGCACTGGCATTTGACCCCATTAAAACTTTCAACTTCACCTGGACAGATGTTACAGATACATCAACAACCTACAACTTAATGGAGAACACAGGATCCGGCTTTGTTCCGGTTGTTAGTGATATTGCTTATGGTGAGCAATCCCTTAAGCACATTGTGCCATTATATGCACGAGTTAACGCCAGCTACATTTTAGAAAGCTGTACTACCGGAGGCTGCGAAGATTCAAATATCATTAACATCGCCGACACCATGGCAAACAGCATCGGCTATTTTAAAGCCAGCAATACTGATGCCAGTAATACTGGCGAAGGTGACCGCTTCGGTGGCAGTATCAGTTTCAGCGCAGACGGTAGCACCATGGCAGTTGGGGCTTATTGGGAGGGTAGTGCTACCAAGGGTATCAATACTATTCCCGATGAGCTTGCAGCAAAATCCGGTGCGGTGCATGTGTTTGTTAGTGATGGCGCAGGTGGTTGGAGTCATCAGGCTTATATTAAGGCCAGTAATACTGATGCGGGCGACGAATTCGGTTGGTCCGTTAGTCTGAGTACAGACGGTAACACACTGGCGGTGGGAGCCAGGGATGAGGATAGTGAAGCCGATGGTGTCGGTGCTGGTCAGGGAGATAACGCAGCAGGCAATGCCGGTGCAGTGTATGTGTTCACTCGTAGTGGAACCAGCTGGACTCAGCAGGAATATATCAAGGCTAATAATTCCAATACGCTTGACCAGTTTGGTCAAAGTGTCAGTCTAAGGTCAGACGGTAACACGCTGGCAGTAGGTTCCAGGTTTGAAGATACTGCAGCAGCGGGTTCTGGTGCAGTGTACATGTTTAGCCGTAGTGGTACTACATGGGCTCAGTCGCAGTTTCTCAAAGCCAGTAATTCAGGGTTAAATGATGAATTCGGTCAGATTGTCAGCATTAGCGCAGATGGCACTATTCTGGCGGTAGGGGCTTATCGGGAAGATAGTGGTACTACCGGTGTTGCTACTGATGCTACCGGTGCTGATGAGTTGGCAACTGATGCCGGTGCGGTGTATGTGTTCAACTACGATGGAGCTACCTGGAGTCAACATAGCTATATCAAGGCAAGCAATCCAGGTGCAAATGACCGCTTCGGTCTGGCTCTTAACCTTAGCAGAGACGGCAATACCCTGGCGGTTGGGGCTTATAGGGAAGACGGAAGTACCGCTGACATTGGTGGTACTGACGACAACGCTGCCGTGGATTCTGGTGCGGTGTATGTGTTCAGTCGTGATACAGGAACTGATGTTTGGAGTCAGCAGGCCTATGTCAAGGCAAGCAATACCGGTGCGGGTGATGAATTCGGTCGAGCCGTTAGTTTGAGTGAAAATGGTGACGTACTGGCGGTGGGTGCTCATTGGGAAGATGGTGGCGCCGCTGGTGTTAATACTACTGCCGATGAGACGACTGCTGTCGAAGCCGGTGCAGTTTATACCTACACCCGCGAAACAGGTACAGTTAATTGGACTTCGCAGACTTATGTCAAAGCAAGCAATACCGAGGCCGGTGATGAATTCGGCTGGGCTGTCAGTTTAACCGCAGATGGCAACACCCTGGCAGTGGGCGCCAAGTTTGAGGCTAGCAATGCTACTGGTGTTGGCAGCACGCAAACAGATAACTCAACATCAGAAGCCGGTGCAGTGTATTTGTACTAATTTCCGGTAATAACGGGAGCAGGGAAGCTCTGGTCAAAACCGGTGTTTTATCTTTGCTGAAAATTCAGGGGGCACAAGACTTAATTCGTAGTGAGCAAGAAATGTAAGTTTTGTGTCCTCAAAACCATGGATAATATTATTTGGTTGAAACTGCCCTGGCGATCGTCTTGTGCGCCTAATACCAGCACATCTTCTGGGCGATTGGCAGATATGGCAACGGTGACAATACCGGGTGATTTATTTAAGGGCACTTCTAAAAACCATCATTTTGTCCGATTTATTTGTCTCATCCTTGATGACGCACCCTGCGGGGCTGGTATGAAAGCTTGTTTCAAACACCACTGCGTTTTATCATCAATCACGTTCGACGAATTTCTTAATAATTAAGGATATGGAAAACGTTACTTTATGAAAGTTCTCATGTTATCACCGCACCCGTTTTATCAGGAGCGAGGAACATTGATTGCAGAGAAACTGATAATACGCGCATTAACTGAACGTGGTTATCAAATTGACCTGCTTACTTTTAATGAAGGTGATGATGTTGATTACCCCGGATTAGCCATACACCGCGTTAAGCCCCTCCCGAAAATTAAAAATGTGCGCCCGGGGTTTTCAATTAAAAAGCTTCTGCTTGACGTTCTTGTTTTCTTTAAATTTATCGATCTGATGATACGCAATCGTTACCATGTGGTACATGCCTCAGAAGAGAGTGCATTTATGGCACTGGTGATCTGTCCATTATTTAAAACACCCTATATTTACGACATGGACTCTTCCATGGCGACACAGATTCTTGATAAGGCGGCGTTTCTAAGACCGCTGGAAAGGGTGTTGCGATGGCTGGAATCACTGCCCATGCGTCATGCTGATCTGGTTGTTCCTGTTTGCAATGCATTAGCAGATGACGTTGCAAAGTACCGTTCAACGGGCATTCATGTTCTTAAAGACGTTTCGCTGGCAAGTACCGATAGTGAGCAATCTGCCCCGGTTATTGATATTCGCCAAAATTATCAGATTAAAGGGAAAATGTTTATGTATATCGGTAATCTTGAATCCTATCAGGGTATTGATCTAATGCTTGATGCTTTTTCTATCTATTGTTCTCGGCATGTTGAGTCACGCCTGATTATCATTGGCGGAGAGCAGGAGGGTATAGAACGTTATCGGATTAAATGCCAGCAACTTTCCATTCAGCAAGCGGTTGTTTTTATGGGTAAGCAGCCAGTGGCACAAATTGGCTCGTTTATGTCACAGGCAGATATATTGTTATCACCGCGAACACAAGGAGTGAATACACCAATGAAAGTGTACAGCTATCTTGGTTCCGGCGTTGTTGTTTTAGCGACTGACCTGCCGACACATACGCAGGTAGCTGATTCCACCACGGCATATCTGTGCGCAGCCGATAAAAAATCATTTGCTGCCAGTATGGAAACACTGTCTATGGATGCTGACTTGTGCAATGAGCTTGCTGAAAATGCTAAAAAGCTTATTGCCAGAGAACACAGCTATCCTGTGTTTCGCTCAAAGTTGTATGAAATCTATGATGATTTACCTACAGGATAAATATTGAGTTATGGCTGAACAGTCAGCAATAAATAACCGCCTTGAACAGATTGATACCGATTACCAGTTGGTTATTGTTGGCGGTGGCGTTTATGGTGCGGCCTTGTGTTGGGAGGCCGCGCATAGAGGCATCAAGGTTCTTTTAGTTGAGCAGGATGACTATGCCTGTGGTGCTTCATCCAATAGCCTGAAAACGATACATGGTGGCTTGCGTTCATTACAATCTTTGAATATAAAGGCAGTCATTAAGGGCATTCGTGAGCGCTCAGTCTTCCTGAAGATTGCCCCCAACTATGTTAAGTCACTGCATTGCATACTGCCAACCACGGGTTGGCTGATGAAGTCAAAACCTGTGGTTGGCATGGGTTTTTTACTCTATAACATTCTTTGTCAACTCAATTTTTTGTTTTCAGAAAATGGCAGAAAGTTACCCCGTGCTCGCTTGTTGTCACGTCGTGAATTTCTTAACCGCGCATCTAAGATTAATCCCGAAGGCATAACCGGTGGCGCATTATGGTATGACGCTCAGGTGACAAATACTGAAAGGCTGGTGTGGCAATTTATTAAGTCAGCAATGAAGAAAGGAGCGGTTGCGGTAAATCATACGGTCGCGCTAAAACATAAATACGATCAATCTGATGGCAGGCATAGTGTATTAATTCGAGACCAGATATCAGGCCAGGAGAAAACGGTAACCACGTCAGCCATCGTTGACAGTAGCGCTGCCTGGAACTTTATAAAGCATTGCTTACCACCGGCAGAGCAAAACGAGAACCTTACTTTTTTAAAGTCGGTAAATATTATAGTTAAGAAAAAGATTTTTGATAATGCGGTAGGTGCAAGTGTTAAAGCAGAGAAAACCGGCAGTTCACGACTGTATTTTTTCTCTCCATGGCGTGATTGCACAATGATTGGCACCTGGTACTCAAAGGTCGAAAATTACCCTGAGAACAGTTTTTCATACGCCGAAGCAAGTGGCTGTATTGATGAGATTAATACTCTTTTTAACCAAAAATTGCTGGATGTTGATGATATCTGTAATGTACATATTGGTTTTTTACCAGCAAAAAACAATCAGCATGGCAACACATTACCTTTAGATCAAAATCTTTTTTCAAACTATCAATTTAAAGACTGGTCAGGTTTGCCTGGTATGGATAGTGTCTACTCTTTGCGTGGTACAAAATATACGCTTGCACGTTATGACGCTAAACAGGTTATCGACAGGCTGGCAAAAACCATGAAATGGAAGGTGGCAACATCACAGTCTGATTGTTTACCGATCTATCAGGCGGGCACGGTGCCAGGCCAAAACTACTCGCTTTCAGATGAGATTATTAGCCATTTACTGATGAATTATGGTGAAGATATTGAACAAGTGCTCGGTTATATCAGAAAAAATTCTGAGTTAGCAGCGCTTATACCGGGTACGCAGTATCACATCACGGCAGAAATTAACTACGTGGTTTTTCATGAGCAGGCTTTAACTTTGTGCGATTTGCTCAAGCGGCGAATGGATACGGGTGACTGTGCTCCTCCAGACTTAAAAACGGCGCAATATTGCGCAAAGGCGATGCAACGATTGTTGTTTTGGTCGGATGAGGTCATGCAAACACAAATTTCAGTGTTATATGCCAGTTATCCAGCGTTTTTATTGAGTAAAAGCTCTCTGGGTTCTAATGATTATCAATTAGATGTACCGCCATCGAATGCTTAAGGATGTGTTGAACACGAACAAATGGATTAAATTTTTCATCAAATTGTTTATCAGTCTGGCTATTTTGCTAGTGC
>CAYQXD010000155.1:0-1472 GCA_964421315.1 uncultured Thiotrichaceae bacterium
CAAAAGACAGAAAACGTTGGCGCTACTGGCTGTTTGAAGCAAAAAAGCGATATGGTTTGAGCGTTCTAAATTTCATCCTTCAGTCTTTACACAGTCCCTTTTAATCTTATACCGCAGCAATTAATAGAAACGGTATGAAACCCCTATTATCTAACTAAATAATACTGAATTTAATGCTTAAAAATATAAATAACCTAATAAATACAGTGATTTATAGTTATACCGTAAGTGTGCTACAGTTACGGTATAAAAAGGTGTAAATATGGCTGAAATTCGAAGATTGCCCGATATCGTAACATTGCAATACAGTGAGCTTATGCAGCAATGTATCCACCCGGCACCCGATGGTTCAAACATCTCATTTAAGTCAAAAAAAGTGGCAGGACATCGTTATTGGTATTTGTATATTAGTATCGGTAATCGTCAAAGTGAACACTATCTCGGCAAAGAAACCATAGATTTGCTGGATAAAATAGATGAAGAAAAAAGTCTATGGGAATCAACTAAAGACGACAGGCGGGTACGTGCACGTCTGGTCGCTATGCTACTTGTAGGTGGTGCAACAGCAACGCCAAATAATGAAGGTAAGGTAATCGCCTTGTTAGAAAAGTCAGGCATGTTTCTCGCAGGTGGGATAGTTATAGGTACGTTGGCATTTCGAGCTTATGCCAATATGCTAGGTGTTGTCTGGCATAGTCAATTACAAACACGTGATATTGATCTGGCTAGTGATTATAAATTCCCAATCATAATCCCACGCAGCAAAAAACCAATTAATCTGTCAGACATTTTATTCAATAGTGGCATGGGCTTTTTAGAAGTGCCTGCGCTTAATCATAAATCGCCCTCGACTAAATTCAAAATTCAAGGACAGGAACTGTCTGTAGAATTATTGACCCCCATGCGTGGAAAAGAGACCGCAAAACCTGTAAAAATTCCTGAGTTATCTGCTTTTGCTGAACCGGTTCGCTTTCTTGATTATTTACTTGATGATATTCAACCAGCGGTATTACTATATAAACACGGTGTGCTCATCAACGTCCCAGCGCCAGCACGTTTTGCATTTCATAAACTGGTCGTAAGCCAGAGAAGAAGAGCGGGTGATGTTGAAAAGATAAAGCGTGATCTGGCACAGGCAGAGCAGTTATTCGAAATACTTGTTGATGGCAGGCCAGGCGATCTTATCCTGGCACATGAAGCAGCAGAAAAAATGGGGAAAAAGTTTATGTTGCAACTGACTGCTGGCATGAAATCGATTAGCTCTGAAGTAAGTGAGGCTATCGGTGAAATTATATGAAGCTGCTAGACAGTGGTGGTTGAAGATGATGTTCATTTGTAAAAAGAGCCGGTTATGCCTTACATGGTTTATTTAGGGCATGAAAAGCAGGCTTTAAGCGATGATAAAGCGATTAAATCGGAATAAGGTTGATTGTTATCAAATGGTTGCGCAGGTCCGACCCCGATGGATCACC
>CAYQXD010000155.1:1572-7697 GCA_964421315.1 uncultured Thiotrichaceae bacterium
ACATCTTTCTACTTAAGAGACTCAATAACTTCGTTGAAAATCTTGCAAACGGTCTGCTTTTGATTGGAACCGGTAGAATCGTTAAGGCTTTATTGTTCCAGGTATCGTTTGTAATGCAAGATCAAATGTATATATGCCATCCAGATTTTCATTTAATCTGTTGGCAACATACAACGCTTTATTAACGATAAGTGCATCAGGGAAATCAGCCTCTTTTCGCTTATTGCCTACCTTTATTGTTTTTGCTTGTTTATAGTCGCTTAAAGCCCGCCAAACAGTTTGTCCATCCTCAAATATAATATTTGGTTCTGCAAATAAAGTATTAATGACTTTTATAATCGAGTCTTTATCAAGATTGTATTTCTTACCTTTAAGCGTCCAGATTGTTTCCGTCAGGACTATATCAGTAATTAAGACCTTATTTTTACCTAAAATAATTGATGATGCTTTTTTTGATTGCATGACATCATCATCAAGTAAATACCGAAGTAGTACATTTGTATCAACTGCGATCATGAATCAAGAGAACTCTGTAGTGAAGTTTCATCACTCAACCGATTATCAGCTTTGATACCTTTTAATATACCTTTAGCCGCCCCAAGTGTGCTTTTAATAATAGTTATATAACCGTTGTCATCAACGTAACTGTGATATTCATCACCCGGTTCTATATGTGCCTGACGGCACTGGTCGATGGGTAATGTAATTTGTCTTTTTGCGCTAACTTTAGGCATGGAAAAATCTCCTTTACTTCCTGGTTGTTTGTAAAGAATAAGTTAATCTTTACTTTTTGTCAATAAGTAAAGAATGATTGGTGTGCCATGGCCTGAAAGAGAAAGCAGTTGATGATGGGCTTGAAAATTTACCAATCTTGAATGTCTCCTTTAGAAAAATTTCAACTGATAGTTATAATTGACTGCCGAAGATTATTGAACATAGTGGTGGTCTCCTGTTGGCCGAACTCAGTTATTAGTTCAATCGCCAAATCTAAAGCCTGCTGGTTCCCCCGCTTTTTTACGATTCAGAATTCGCATTTTCGAAATTAGTCACTGAATATAAGCAACGTAAGGTTGCTGGTGAGGTGAAGAAAGGTGACGTACCTGATCTTTGAAATTACACGGTTATGTGATTCTTTAATTCTCTTTTTGTCACTGATATGATGATAACGGCAGCATTTTTTGCTTCAGATTACTTCGAAGCTTGTTTGTAAAAACACTTATATGAAATGTTGACGGAAACTTACAGGCGATAATATTGGATGAGAAAAATAATCAGAAGTTGACTGAAAGTTAACTAGTTGACAGCCATAAGTCAGCAGTTGTCAGTTTTTTAATGTCATGCCATAATTTTTTATTGCACAAAGATTAACCAGCAACTATCTATTGGATAAATATCCGAACAATGCATGTTGAATGAGTGCAGCCGACTCTTATCAGAATTTCAATAATCAAAAAATTCTATTTGTATTTCTTTGTAAACAATATTTTTGTACAGAGTTTCTTACACTGTAATTAATAGTTAAATACTTATACATATGTCATTTTCTTGACATGCTTGTCTGTTTCATTATTGTTGATGTTGTTATTTAGAAAATCTTTAAATAAATCTTTCGCTGCAATGGCGAGTAAATGTGCAAAAAGGGGAAAGGGGAATATGGTAATTAAATCATTAATGTGTGTTTTGTTTGGCTTGTGTTTTGTCACTCTAGCAGCATGCGAAGGCGGTGGTGGTGATGGTGATGGTGGTTCTGAGGACTCTACTGTTCCCGTCATTACGCTACAAGGTGCGAACTCACTGAACCTTTCGGCAGGCGACATTTTTACAGATCCCGGTGCGACCGCATCCGATAACGTTGACGGTAATATCAGCAGCATTGTCGTTGCTGGTGACACGGTTAACACAGCGGCTCCAGGCTCCTATGTGGTGACCTATGACACAAGCGATGCGGCAGGCAACCCCGCAGCAGGTAACGCGAACAGTCATTGTATCGGATACCACAGCGCCCGTTATTATCCTGCTTGGCGTGAATCCACTGAGCCTCTCGGCAGGCGACACGTTCACCGACCTCGGTGCAACTGCATCGGATAATGTTGACGGCAATATCACCAGCAGCATCGTTGTTAATAGCACGGTTAACACAGCCATTCCAGATACCTACACGGTGACTTATAACGTCAGCGATACAGCAGGTAATCCCGCAACGCAGGTAACGCGCGCAGTTATCGTATCGGATACCACAGCACCTGTTATTACATTGCTCGGCGCGACCCCCTTTGAACTTCTGGTAGGTGACACGTTTACCGACCCCGGTGCGACTGCGACAGATAACGTTGACGGCAATATCAGCAGCATCGTTGTTGCTAGTATGGTTAACACCGCCCTGGTTGGTAGCTACACGGTGACTTACAACATTAGCGATGCAGCGGGCAATGCAGCAACGCAGCTAACGCGCACAGTAATTGTCAGCGAACTGGATACTACAGCTCCCATTATTACACTGCTAGGTGCAAACCCATTGAGCCTCAAAGTTGGCGACACTTTCACCGACCCCGGTGTGAATGTGTTAGATAACATTGACGGCAACATTACTGGCAACATTGTGATTGCAGGTGATGCGGTTAATACAGCCATTGCCGGCACCTACACGGTGACTTACAACGTCAGTGACGCAGCGGGCAACCCTGCCACGCAGGAAACGCGTACGGTAATCGTCGATGGTACATCGCCTGTTATTACCCTGCTTGGCGTTAACCCATTGAACCTTGCAATTGGCGACACGTTCATCGAACTGGGTGCGACTGCATCGGATGATATTGATGGTGATATCAGTGGCAGTATTGCCATAGCTGGTGACACAGTAAATACGGCTATTGCCGGTATCTATGTGGTGACTTACGATGTCAGCGATGCAGCAGGTAACCCTGCAACACAGCTAATGCGCACAGTAAACGTGACCAATACTCTGCCAGTTATTAGCAGTTTTACTGTTAATCCTGATCCGGCTTTCACCGATTCTGTCGCCACATTTAGCTGGACGGTGAATGATGCTAATGGTGATATATTGACCTGTTTGTTGGATGTGGATGATAACGGGGTGACCGATTTCACCATCAATGATTGTGCTAACTCCACCTCACAGTCTCATACCTTTGCTGTTGCCGGTGATTTCACAGCGCGACTGACAGTTAGTGATGGCATTGCCATCCCGGTTGAAAACACACTAAATCTTACTGTGCTTTCACCCGTGTCAACTCCAACACAATCATTTAGCCTGGCTAAATTACAATCTACAGCAGTTGGCACGATTTTCACCAGCCAATTTATCAGCTCAAATTCTGACGGAACCAATTTTACAGGCACTGTATCCTTATTTAATCGCCCACAGGAGATGCTTGACGGTATTTTAGTCACCCCTCGTGTCATAGAATATGATTATGATGGCTTATCATTTATTGTTACAGCCACAGAATTTGTTGACTCAAGTAACAATTTAATATTTTTAAGCATACTAAACGGAGTGCAGACATGTACACCTGTATCGCCTGACACAATTCCAGCAACAGTAAAAATAGGTGATTCTGCTATTTTATCCACTCTGGTTTGCAACGATAACACAACAGAAATTAGAGACTGGAGTGCTGAGGACGCAACAAACGGTAATATTAATATTGTTACAAACGGCACTACAAAGGATCAGTTTAATACAACAACAGCGATAACAAATATAACATTCACACTAGATGCTAGCGGCAATATTATAAAATTTAAAACGGAAGCATTGATCCCATCCTTTGATTTTACAACAACTCTTAATACTATTTAGCAATACATGACGAATAAGGATAAGCCCGGGACGTTCTACTATCGACTGATGGGTAACCCATTAAAACAAATAACACTTACAAGACCAAAAAGTGACACTATAGTATTACTTTATGAAAATGGAATTGGTCATCACAATAAACAACCCCGCTGCAAGCGGACGGGGTATTGACTGTTTGTTTGCTTCGCATGCAAGATCTCAAATGCGCCCAGGGGGTGGGAAATTAAATCCAAAGCAATTAATCTAAAAAGGAGGCTGGAATGAGTTCAAACCAATTGAATCGTTTTTCTAAAATATCCTTGTTGAGCATTTGCCTGCTTATTATTTCTCAAAGCGCCGATGCAGGTGTAACGCTTTGCAACAAAGAAAATTTTGACTTTTATGTAACTGAGATGCGCCATAAGGGTGATGGGTTCGTTAGTTTGCAGACTCAGGGCTGGTATGTTGTGAAAAAAGGACAATGTTTAGCCATTTTTTCAGGTCAATTACCCTATTACGCATATTATGCTTTTATGGTTAAAGATAAGAATGGGAATCCGATATCTAAAGATTTTCATCCAGAAGAAAAGTTTGGGTCTGGGGTAAGTAGATCAAATAATAAGTTTTGTGTGCACCCCAGAGAAAAATTCAGAAGAACAGGAAGTGTTGAGTATTTGCAGCAATGCCCAGCTGAGTATAAACTCGCCCATTTCCCCCTGTTAGTTGAAAAGGGCATTTGTCCCTATGATTATAATAATCAAAATCCCACCTGCCAATTTGATTATACGATAAATATTTCATTTCCGAAGGACAATCTTTCGACCAAGCTAGTCAATGGACCGCCTGTGGATCAAAAGGCCGAAAATATTCGTATAGCTGCTATGAATAAAGCAAATGAAGCATTAGCAGATTTAGCCTTTATTGCGCTTGAAATGTATATGCCGCTTTCTCAAGACAGTAAAAGTCGCCGCGCTACTCTTAATGATAGATTACCTCCTATGAGGACAGTGAATAAGAGAGCTCATATGTCCTGCCGAAAAACATTCAGATGGGCTACAGAAATAGCAGAGAAGCGCTTATGTATTTGTGGAGCAAGACGTATACGGTTTGATATGTTTTCAGAGAAGCAAATGCGAAGTGTTGATAAGAACTTTTCTAATTTTGGTGATTATTTAACTGGTAGGATAAATTCAGCGAATCGAAATATATTTGCTGATTGTATAGCCTTTTATTGCCACCTAAATATTGGTACAAAAGCTCCTGCAAAACGAGCACGTGATCTATCGTTGAATGAAAGCTCACATATAAATGCTTCGTTTGTATCATGGGCATTGTTTACATTGATTTAAACATGGTACGTGCCGGAGTCGTTACTTATCCTGAAGATTGGTGCTGGAGTGGTTTTTCAAAATACAAAGGCAGCCACAACGTTATGCTGTAATTGATACAAATGCATTGCTTGAATTATTTGGTATTACTCATCTTGAACAATATCAGCGGATCCATAAAGGTTGGATTGAGAACGCACTTAAAGCTGAAAACAATCAACGTATGTTTGCCTGGACACAAAACCTCGCTGTTGGTAGCCAGGATTACGTAACAAGAGTTAAGTCTGCTTTAGGTCTCGCTGGTAGTCATAGGACAGTGGTGGTTGAAGATGATGTTCATCTGCTAAAAGAGCCGGTGTTGCCTTACATGGTTTATTTAGGGCATGAAAAGCAGGCTTTAAGCGATGATAAGGCGATTAAATCGGAATAATGTTAATTGTTATCAAATGGTTGCGCAGGTCCGACCCCGATGATCTCCGCGATGATCCGCCGGTAGATGCCGGGAGTGTGTTATTTAGTGTGCCCAGCGAATTGAGTTTCGACCATAATGCGGATGCAGAACCGAATGCTGCAGGCTGTGGTTTTGATTGTAGTCCGGGGCAACAAGCAATATTCAGTCTGGGAACAATAGCACCGGATACTAATAAGGTCATCACCATAGATGCAACTGTCGCAGCCGGGTTGAGTGGTGGTACCTTGATTACCGCGCCCGTTCGCGTCACGGCGACAGATTTACCGGACATCATTAACCTGCAACATATTACCGTTATTCAGTAGTTATTTGTTTATCAGAACAGCGAAGATCATGGATGAGCTTCGTCAACTGGCTGTTTTTTTTGATACTTTTTGGCTTAACAAAAAAACGTCTGGCAACTTTTTAAATCTAGCGTGGTAAACCTTGCTCATCACCATTGATTTTTCAACAGTGCGACAAATTATTCTAAGTAATTATCCTGGCTGAGCTTCAAACTCCTAGAAATGCTGTGATGCCAACA
>CAYQXD010000156.1:0-7675 GCA_964421315.1 uncultured Thiotrichaceae bacterium
CTCTAAAAAAACAAAAAATATTTTCTTTGCTTTTTTCGCGTCTTTTGCGTTCTTCACGGACGAATGTTTTTCAGTTTTTCCAATGTCCGATAAGTGTCGAAACAAGTCATTCCATACCAGACACTATCTGCTAGAAAACAGGTGATATATGCAAAAAAATAAAAAACGATTTATTGAGTTGGCGATCAAATACCAGGTATTGCGTTTTGGTGAGTTTACCCTTAAATCCGGCCGGGTCAGCCCATACTTTTTTAATGCGGGTTTGTTTAACAGTGGTTATGCACTAGCAGAACTGGGCAGCTGTTATGCACAGAATATCATCGAAAACGATATAAACTACGATATATTATTTGGCCCGGCATATAAGGGCATACCCCTGGTCGCGGCTATTGCCTATGCATTGTCGGTTAATCATGGTATTGATAAACCTTATGCGTTTAATCGTAAAGAAGCCAAAGATCATGGCGAAGGCGGCTTGATTGTTGGTGCCAAATTAAACGGCAGGGTATTAATTGTTGATGACGTCATTACCGCCGGCACGGCGATTCGTGAGGCAGTCGATATTATCAAGACAGAAGGTGCGACCACTTCAGCGGTTTTAATTGCACTTGATCGGCAGGAAAAAGGTCAGGGGAACCTGTCGGCCATTCAGGAAGTGCATCGAGATTATGGCATTGAAGTATTTAGCATTATTACTATGGCAGATTTGATTGATTATCTGGCAGGGGACAATACTTTTGGGCAGCATCTTGAGGCTATGCAGGTTTATCGTGATCAATATGGTGTTTGATTTTATTATTGCTGATTAACCCAGCACCAACTTTATACCAATCAAAAGCGTGACCACCTCAAAACTGCGCTTAATCAGCCTGTTTCCTTTAACAATGGACAAGTGCGCGCCAAGGTACCCACCAATAAAAGACCCCAGTAATAAAGCTGGAATCCACAACCAGTGAATATCACCAAGCAATCCCAGAGTGATCGCACCGGAACTGTTCCAGAACAAACCAACAAATACCAGTGTGTAAGCCACAGCCAATTTATAGTCAAAACCAAACCAGCGTATTAACCACAGGGTGACAAATAAACCTGTGCCGGAGGTTAGTGATCCGTTGAGAATACCAATCACAAATAAAACCAGACCACCGATGAAATACCCTTTGGCATGGCGGTTTTTGATTTGATAACTTTGCCCTAATTCTGGTGAAAACAGGGAATAAATCCCCAGGCCCATGGTTAAGAATCCCAGAGCGGTTGTTGCTATTTGATCCGGTATCTGAAGAATAAAGCTGGCACCTAAAACAACACCGGGGATGCCTGTCACTATCATAAGTAGCGCAAAATCCCGCTCTATCCGGTTATCTTTTAGATGACGTACTGTCGCGCCTAAACCCAGTGCAATAGTGGCAACCTTGTGAGTTGCCAGTGCAAGTCCAAACGGCAGACCTAAAAAAATGAGTGCGGGCAATTGTATTAAACCTGCACCACCACCCGCTAAAGCTGAGAACAGGTTGGCAATAAGTGAGATAAAAAATATAAGTAATTGTTCGGCCACGTTAAATATGGTTAATTCCTGAATGTGTGCCTATACTCCAGAAGAGTTTTTTGTTGAAGGGAAAACACCTGAGCTTACCAGTTATTAATTTCAGAGGTTGCACACTATGCGTTTTGCTTTGTTTATTTTGTCAGTTGTTCTTATCGCAGGTTCTTTTTCTGCCCTGGCAAAAATGTACAAATGGGTAGATGAAGAAGGTCAGATGCATTTTGGTGACAGAATTCCGGCAAAATATCAGCTCAGGGAACATCAGGAGTTAAATGACAGAGGCATGGTGGTAAAACATAAAGAGGCGGCAAAAACAGCGGAGCAAAAAGCAGAAGACAAACGTCTTGAAAAGGAACGCAAAAAAGCGGCCTTAATCAAAAAGAAGAAAAAACAACGTGACCGCGTGTTACTGGACACGTTCACCACTGAACGTGATTTAATTGTGGCGCGTGACTCCAGACTTGATGCAGTCGACGCACAAATTCAACTGGCCAATTCAATTATCGCTGATTCGGCTAAAAAAATTGAGTCAATGGAGCATCAGGTAGTTAAGATACAGGCATCAAATCGTGAGGTGCCGCTAGATTTGTATCAGCACATAGACAATGAAAAAGAACAGGTTGCAGTGCAAAGCGAAGTAAGGAATAACCATGAAAAACGGCGAGACAATATCGCTGCGCAATTTGATGATTATATAAAACGATTTAAAGTATTAAAATCTGAGCAGAAAGCAAAACGGCAACGGCTTGCGCGAGAGCGCGATTTTTAAATATGTTATTGGTTTTAAGTTTTATGTTGTAGATTTAGCACATTTGCCACATTCTGTGATGATACTGCTTTTTACTTACAACCTATAACTTACAACCACATTTACGACTTAATCAAAGTCCCCACGCCTTCATCAGTTAACAACTCAAGCAACACGGCATGTTCCACACGGCCGTCAATAATATGAGAAGTCTTTACGCCGGAATTAACCGCATCCAGCGCGCAGGTTACTTTCGGTAACATACCGCCGGCAATAGTGCCATCAGCTATCAGTTTTTTAATCTTTTTACTATCCAGCCCGGTTAGGATCTTTTGCTGTTTATCCAGGATACCGGGTGTATTGGTCAATAATAATAATTTTTCAGCACCTAATACTGAGGCCATTTTTCCGGCCACCAGATCGGCATTGATATTGTAGGATACGGCATCATAACCAACGCCAATGGGCGCAATCACCGGGATAAAGTTGCCTTCATCCAGCGTGTTGACGATGGATGGATCGATGGTGGTAACTTCACCAACATGACCAAGATCAATAATTTCAGTTGCTTGTAATTCAGCCGACTCGAGTTCAGTAGATTCGCGTGTAATTTCCATTTTTTTAGCACGAATCATGGAGCCATCTTTTCCGGTCAAACCTACCGCCTGGCCACCATTATGATTAATCAGGTTAACGATACTTTTGTTAACCAGACCACCTAATACCATCTCAACCACATCCATGGTTTCGCTGTCGGTCACACGCATACCGTCGATAAATTTCGATTCTTTGCCAATTTTTTCCAGCAGTTTGCCTATTTGCGGGCCACCGCCATGGACTACCACTGGATTTACCCCGACCTGTTTTAATAAAACAATGTCACGAGCAAAGCTGTTTTTTAATTTTTCATCAATCATCGCATTGCCACCAAATTTGATGACAATGGTTTTGTTGTTCAGGCGTTGTAAATAAGGCAACGCCTCAGATAAAACGCTGGCAATGTTGATGGCAGATTTTTTGTCCACGAGTGTTCCTCGGTAATTTGTGTATGTAAATGGGGCTATTGCAAGCCCCTTAACAGCCAGGAAAAAATGATTAAGACTGTCATCTCTCCCAGTGATCGAGATGACAACGCCAACTTTTGCCACGACTTTTTAAAACAGGTGTATTCTGCCAAAAAGCTGCTTAAAAAGGCAAACTCAATGTGCTATCCACCGCCAATAACTGTTCGCGGAAAATATTTTGAATATTATTTAAAGTGTTTTCATCATTGGCTTCAAAGCGTAATACCAGACATGGTGTCGTATTTGAAGGACGAACCAGCCCCCAGCCCTGTGCATAATTAACACGTATGCCATCAATAGTAATGATTTCTGCATTTTCAAAATGCGCTTCATCAATAAATTTATCCATAAATTTATAATGCTCACCTTCTTCAAAATCAATCTGTAATTCAGGGGTGTTGAAACTATCGGGCAGGGCGTTGAATATTTCAGCACTGCTTTGATTTTGCTGGCTGACAATTTCCAGCATTCGAGCCGCAGCGTATAAGCCATCATCAAAACCAAACCAGCGCTCTTTAAAGAAAATATGCCCGCTCATTTCACCGGCCAGTTCGGCGCCGGTTTCTTTCATTTTTGCCTTGATGAAGGAATGCCCGGTTTTCCACATTAGCGGTTTGCCGCCAAGGTTTTTAATAACGATTTCCAGGTTAGAGGTAGATTTTATGTCAAAAATAATTAACGCGCCGGGTTTGCGTTTGAGCACATCTGCGGCATATAACATCATCTGACGATCGGCCCATAAAATATTTTGTTTGTTATCCAATATACCAACACGATCACCATCACCATCAAATGCCAGACCAATATCTAACGCATTTTCTTTTATCGTCTTTTGCAGGTCAACCAGGTTTTCAGGTTTAGACGGGTCAGGGTGGTGATTAGGGAAGTTGCCGTTTACATCACAAAAAAGTTCGGTGACATTGCAGCCTAAACGGGTGAATAATTCGGTAGCCAGTACCCCGGCAACACCATTGCCACAATCAGCAGCAATGTTCAGTGGTTTGTCGAGTTTAATGTCGTTAACGATGGTATCAAGATAGTCCGGGATAACGTCTTTCTCAGTGTACGTGCCTTCACCACTGTTTATCCTGTTTTCGACAATCATCTGATACAGCGACTTAATGCCGTCGCCATACAAAGTGCTGCCAGCAATTAACATCTTTAAACCGTTATATTGTGGCGGGTTGTGGCTGCCAGTAACCATGATACCAGTGCCGGTTTTCAATTTATGGGTGGCGTAATAAAGCACCGGTGTGGGCACCATGCCAATATCAATCACATCACAACCGCCAGCACGTAAACCCTGACTTAAATGTTGAGCCAGTTCCGGGCTGGAAAGGCGACCATCACGGCCAATAACCACGGTTTTCTGATTTTGTGACAAGGCTTCGGTGGCAAATGCCTGACCAATTTTCTGCACTGTGTCCGGGGTTAATGCAGTCTCTACTACGCCACGAATATCGTAAGCGCGAAAAATGTCTTCTGTAATTGTCATAGCATTCTTTGTATTAATAATTTGTGAGTAGTGTAGTTGTTAATGATTATTTGTGTTGGATTAGATATAACTTGTGCCTATGCTTTACTATGTGGTTTTAATCTTTAGGCTAGCTCCAGGTCAGTTCATTCCCGAGTGTCCAAAACCACCTGCGCCACGGTGTGTGCGTTCAAAGTCATCGACCACTTCGAAGTCAGCCTGAATAACCGGCACGATAATCAGTTGTGCTATACGATCACCTACTTCAATGGTGAAACTTCTGTCGCCACGATTCCAGCAGGAAACAAATAATTGGCCCTGGTAGTCTGAGTCAATTAGCCCGACCAGATTGCCTAATACGATACCGTGTTTATGACCCAGACCAGAGCGGGGAAGTACCATTGCTGCCATGTTCGAATCTTCTATATAAATAGATAAACCAGTGGGAATTAATAGCGTTTCCCCCGGTTTTATTGTTGTTGTTTGTTCAACTGCAGCACGCAGATCCATGCCGGCAGAGCCTGCCGTGGCATATTCGGGAAAAGGGATTTCTTTACCAATGCGGGGGTCGAGTATTTTAAGCTGTATTTTTTGCATGTTGTGATTCTTTGTTATTCCTGGATTTGGCTTTGTATTGTTTTGCGATCAATGAGATTAACTGTTTGGCCAGTTGCGCTTTACGTGCCAGGTCAAAACTGTGTTCACCTTTAATATGTTTATTCTGTCCCCAGAAAACATGCAGCGCATTGTATTCACTATTAAAGCCGATATCCATTGCCTGTGAGGCAGAGACACTGACATCGTTTGCCACAATCATGTCCAGATTTTTTTGTATTAATTTATTTTTTGCATTGGCAATAACATTTTCTGTTTCAGCTGCAAAACCCACAACATAATCAGGACGTGTTTTATGACTGGCAACCATGGAAATAATGTCCTGATTTTTAACTAACGCCAGAGTTAGTTTGTCTTCAGTTTTTTTAATTTTTTGGCGGCATGGTTTTTCAACTCGATAGTCTGCAACTGCCGCAGTTGAAATATAAATATGACAGTTGTTAATTGCAGATAATACAGCCTGCTGCATCTCCTCGGCAGATTCAACAACGACAAAGTTTAATGATTCAGGTTGTACTAAGTGACAGGGGCCGCTAATTAAAGTGACATTAGCACCAGCATCACGTGCAGCAACAGCAATGGCATAACCCATGCGACCTGAGCTGCGGTTGCCAATAAAACGCACCGGGTCGATGGCTTCATACGTTGGCCCGGCTGTAATTACCAGATGTAAATCCTGTAGCTCACCGGACTTAAAACATTGTTCAAGTGCGCTTAGTATATCACTCACTTCCAGCATACGGCCTTCACCAGTTTCGCCGCATGCCTGAGAACCACTGGCCGGGCCAAATTGATTCCAGTTTTTATTTGCCAGGGCTTTGCAGTTTTTCTGAGTGCTTAAATCATGCCACATTACCCGGTTCATGGCCGGGGCAAAACATTTGATAGCTTCACTGGCAAGGCAGAGTGTGGTGAGTAAATTATCTGCACGTCCCTGCGCCAGTTTGGCAATAGTGTTGGCGCTGGCTGGTGCAATAATAATGGCATCTGCCCAACGTGCCAGCTCGATGTGCTGCATTCCGGCTTTTGTATTATTGGCTGCATTATTGGCTGCATTATTGGCTGCATTATTGGCTGTATTACTGGCAGCACTATTGTTTTCAATATTATCGACAGTCACGGGATGACCGGATAATGCCTGAAAGGTCAAAGCGGTGACAAATTCGGTGGCCGCCTTTGTCATCACAATACGCACATCCGCTCCCGCTTCTTTAAGTCGACGGGTTAAATCGGCAGTTTTGTAAGCAGCAATGCCGCCGGTAATGCCGATAACGATATGTTTGTTATTTAAGGTGCTCATTATCGTCATTTTAACAGAACCAGTTATGACTATGTATGTTTGCACTGATTGCTGTATATGGTTAATATCTGTTGACAAGGAATTTATATAGCAAGGAAAACACATGACCATATCTCAATGGCCTCTGGCTGAAAGACCACGCGAAAAATTACTTGATAAAGGTGCAGAAGCACTGTCCGATGCCGAACTGCTGGCAATATTTTTAAGAACTGGCTGCAAAGGTGTGACCGCTGTAGATTTGGCGCGGCAATTGCTGGATAACTTTGGCGGTTTAAAACCCATGTTGCAGGCAAGTCAGAGCGAATTTTGTCAACATCATGGGCTGGGTAATGCCAAATATGCGCAATTACAGGCGGTGATGGAAATGGCGAAGCGCCATTTGCTTGAAACCTTGTCGCGTGGTGATGCCTTGTGTAGCCCCGCGCAGACCCGCCAGTATTTAAGTGCACAGCTTGCCAGCTATCCGCATGAAGTTTTTGCCTGCCTGTTTCTGGACAACCGTAATCGCGTCATCACTTTTGAGAAAATGTTTTACGGCACCATTGATGGCGCCAGCGTTTATCCGCGTGAAGTGGTTCGCATGGCATTAAAAAAGAATGCCGCTGCGGTTATTTTTGCGCATAACCACCCGTCAGGTGTGGCAGAACCCAGTCGTGCCGATGAGCAGATAACACAACGTCTGAAAGAAGCATTAGCACTGGTTGATGTTCGTGTACTGGATCATTTTGTTATTGGCGATGAAGTGGTGTCGTTTGCTGAGCGGGGATTGCTGTAAGGGATAATTACTAATTACTAATTACGTGTACGAGTAACAACGACTGTGGTTATTCATGAAAACGATGACGCAGAGCGTCCAGAGATGCGTTACCACGCTGGAGCGCAATGGCATTCATATAAAAACAAAAATAATAGGAGAACATCTTTTCATACT
>CAYQXD010000157.1:0-7328 GCA_964421315.1 uncultured Thiotrichaceae bacterium
AAAAGGTAAAATCAATGATTTGGGAGTTTTTGAGCCGAGAAAATCGAAAGATGGGCTAAGAGCTCTGGGGGTCTATTACTCTTCACCAGTGCCACAAATTCCGGCTCATGGTTTACGACCTTGAGTTCGGATTTTGCGTTTCCACCCTTACAGGTCCGGAGTCACGCTAATATTCTTATGCATCTAAGTAAAACTAGAATCCTCGCTGGTCTACATTGCGAAAAACGCCTGTATTTCATGCTCAATCGTCCTGAGCTTGCTAAAACAAAAAAATCACCGCTGGCAGAATCCGGCATCGCTGTTGGTCGGCAGGCACGTAAAGAATTTTCTGGCGGTGTTCTTGTAAATCGTTTCCAGGAAGATTCAAATCCTTTCTCAGAAACAGACACATATCTAAATGACGGCAACATTACAGCAATTTTTGAAGCTGGTTTTCGTTATCAGGACACAGAGGTTTTTGTCGATATCCTGCAGCGCGATGGTTCCAGGTGGAATATTATTGAAGTTAAATCTTCAAGCTCAGTTAAAGACGAGTATATAGATGATGTTACTGTCCAATACATGGTGTTATCAAACGCAGGCATAGCGATCAATCGTATTGAGCTCATGTATCTCAATAAAAACTTCATCTATCAGGGAAACGAAAACTACGAGGGATTGTTTATACGTGAAGACATATCTGAAAGAGTCATACATCATACCCGTTTTATCTCTGATGAGATTGATCGTTTTAAGCAGGACATGACAAAAACAGAACCCGTACGACACGTTGATGGACATTGCAAGAACCGAATTTAAATCATATTGCGAGAAGCAAGATGGCGAGTACCCGGTCAGCTGGTTACCCAATGCTGCTGTAGCCATACGAAAGCTCCACGAGAATGACATTTTCGATATTCGAGACATTCCAGTTGACATGCTTACCAGTGAAACACATATAAAAGTTCGCAGTGTAACGATAAATGGACACGCGGAACTAGAATCGAACGCTGCTGCCATACTGGGAGAATTAGACTATCTACGTTATTACCTGGATTTTGAAACAATCAATTTTGCCGTTCCGATTTGGCAAGGCTCCAGGCCGAGTCAACAGCACCCCTTCCAGAGGTTCGTTGTATGCTGATATGCTGGACTACTGCAAGCTTGATACGTACGCTATGTTAGCGATTATTGACAAAGTATGTTCGTAATCAAGTGAGTCTTTTTCACTAGCACTGGTTTTTTTAAAACAATCGAGTCTGAAACTAATGCCGCTTACTTAAGCTAAAAATAGCCACAAAAGCAGGTTTTTCGTAGGTTGGTGCTGAGGCATGAAGCCCAACAGGCCTGGCTGGCTGCTTCTGGCGCCATTGTTGGGCTTCGTGCCTCAGCACCAACCTACATTACAAAATACACTCATGCCAGGTGGTTAGCAAAAAAATAACCTGAAATACCTTAAGTAAGCGGCATTACCCTCCATCCCCTATTATTTTGTTCAATTCAATTATTAGCTCGAAGTCTTTTGCGGCTCTTGTTTCGAATAATATCATCGATTTTGGCATTAAAACTTGAGTGCAATAAACTTTTATTTCATCATACAGCTGTTGTGGGTTGTCGGCATAACGGCGTGAAAAGTGGAATGGAACCAGGCTCATTCTTTCACAATTGTGCAAACAGGTTTACACTATTGAATACGTTCCTGCGCTTGCTGATATGGCCAAAGCGCGTTTTGAAAAACATGGCCATGACAATATTGAGGTCATGACTGGCAATGGTTTTGATGGCTGGCCAGATCATGCACCTTATGATGGCATCATTGTTACCGCCGCAGCGACACAAATACCCGAGCCACTAATCAAGCAGCTCAAACCCGGTGGCCGTATGGTGATCCCTCTTGGAAAACCATATTTCCATCAGGAGCTGACACTGGTCAGGAAAAATGAAGATGGTAAACTTGATATCCGGGATATTTTTGGTGTTACCTTTGTTCCGTTTCAGGGAGAGCGGGGATCCTGTGTCAGGATAGTGGTTACCTTAGGAATAAATATTGCAGCTACTTCTCCATGCCATAACGTACAATACAACAGCACATAACATCACCCCATTAAAACCAATCTCGATCGCCAGTAATACAGCCAGTATTGCGCTCAATACGGAAGCGCAGCCGTTGATACCCCATGCCCAGGGGATAAGGTTTGGTCGGGTTTGCTGCAATGTCGCCAAACCCAGCGGAAATGGCATGCCCATAAAAAATGCCAGCGGTGCAGCAAGCAGAAACGCTGAAAGTATCCGTACAGATTCTGGCAATGCCATAATCATGCTGCTAATTAACGGTAACAGTACAATATAACTAACAACAATTAGCCCGATCATGGTAACTGAGCGGCGTAATAGAATAGCTATGATGGAAGTTGATGCGATTTTCATACGGCGCTGCACATAAAGGCTGCCAAAACCTGAAAAAATCAGGAAGGCGCATAATGTGACAGCAACGGCATACAGCGGCTGGCTGAGTATCAGGGTAAACTTCTGGATAAAGGCGATCTCAATAAAAAGAAATGCCAACCCGATTGCCAGAAAGTAAATAATAATGTTTCGATGCCTGTCTGTGGTTTTCTTTTTATCTTTTTTTACAAACAATAAAGGCAGCAATATCAGAACAAAGGCGGCGACAACAGCCTGTGCCAGGGTAACCAGCAAAGTTGGATAACCCACACCTATCATCGATATGCCCGCTTGCCCGGGTAAAGACAGGAATTCTTTCAAGCTTGACCATTTAAAATAATTATTAAAATAAGGTTTGTTGTCGGTGGCAGGCTGTATATCATATTTGTATTGCTCAATGAAATTATCAGCTGAGCTTTTCAGTAAGGACGAGTTCAATAAAGACCTGCTCAATAAAGACCGAGCGGTAAGATAAAAAACCGGTTCCTGCAATAACTGATATTTGTTGGCTTCAAGCGGGTCGATTCCGGGAAGCCATGCCAGATCAAAACTGCGTGATAAACTAAAATCGCGTACTTTGTTTATTTCTTCAGCGGTCAAAGCACTGTTCTTGAGTAACAGTGTTGCGGTATTCCAGCTTCGAATCCATGCAATGTTGTTTTCAGGATGCTCAATCCCGGCATTGCGCATTGCGCTTACGGCGCTTGCAAATAGCTTCAGGTTGCCGCGTGCAGGTGTACTGGTCCATAAGGTTAAACTTAATAATCCGTCAGCAGCCAGCAATTTCAGGTAGGACTGCAGGGCTTCAACAGTATAATCGTAAGACGCAGACAGTGCATAAACACCTGCCGAGCCACCGGTTGATGCGCCAGACGGACCCAAAACCACAATATCATATTTTTTTTCTGAAGCCGCAAATCCGCGTGCTGATATGGTGTGAAGGGTAACTTTGTGTTTCAGCTTGTGCCAGCCATAATAATCTGCATACTGCTCAGAAATCAGCAGGCTGAGCTGTTTATCTGGCTCAACCGCATCAATTTTTGGTATTTTATAAAAATGCGCCTGTAATATCTGCGCACCAGTGGCAGAGTCAAGAATCAGGGCATTTTGCGCTGCACCGTGTACCTGATAAGGCAGAGCTGAACTCATGTAGGCAAAATATTCAAGTGAACTTATGTCTGTTGAACTTTTGTCCACAGCACGATCAATGACAGTCATTTCATCACCATCTCTGAAAACTGCAAGCTGCTCAGGAGGACCAACCGGACTCTGTAAACTCAAACCCGGGGCATGGCGAAAGGGAATAAACAGACTCTGCACAACATCAATTTGAGAAATGGGTGAACTATGCGAGAAACGCAAAGAGGCATCTTTTATCAAAAGGGTTTGTGCTAGCCCCTTGTATTCTGATAATCGCAGATCAAGCCATTTCTGCGGCATTAAAAAAATAGCGAATATGCACAATAAAAACACCGAAACGGTTATCTGTTTTTGTCTGTTGCTAAAATTAGACAGCGCAAAAAAACCAGCTGTTAAACCGCAAACAGCTAAAATACGCAACAGAACATCGGCTGGAAATAGTTGCAGCAGCGCCATGATTAACATCGCGCCTGTACCGGCACCAATGAGATCAATGCCATACACCAGTGAAATTTTCTGATGATAGCGCATTATGGTAAGTGCAATTGCAGTCGCAGCAAAGAAAAAAGGCAGAGTCAGCAGCAGGTAACTCAATAGCAGGCGCTGCCATTGGGCACTGTCCCACAATATTTCCAGGGTATTGAAAGGCAGGTGCTGCATAACAATAAAACAGACGATGGAAGAAAACCCGAATAACCCAATACTGATGATGAATACACGGTCATAGTTATGCAGCAGCCTGTCTCGAAACACCGTAATTAAACTGCCGCTGGCACCGTAACCTAAAAGAGCAATACTGATTACCATAAATGCAAAATGGTGCCAGTGAACAATCGAAAACAGCCTTATCAGTAGAACTTCGTATGCCAGGGCTGAGGCAGACAGGATAAAAATAGACAGTAGCGGCGGTGTTAATATCGGCTTATCCGTTATTGCATCCACCTTTACTTAGTGACCGCCAGTAAACGGCACAAAAGCAACCGGCAATACCTGTCGAGTGGTGACTTTACCCTGTTTGTCTTTATCAACCAGGGTCAGATACTGTGTCTGAAATCGTGTACCCACGGGAATCACCATGCGTCCACCATTTTTTAGCTGCTTAACCAGTGGCGGCGGAATATGACTGATGGCTGCCGTAACCATAATGCTGTCAAAAGGGGCATGTTGCGGCCAGCCATCATAACCGTCAGCAATACGCGTTTTGATATTGTCATAATTCATTCGAGTTAATAGCTGTGTCGTAGCTTCGCCCAGCTCTTCAATGATCTCAATACTGTAAACCTCCGCTACCAGTTCTGACAGCACAGCGGCCTGATAGCCTGAACCGGTACCAATTTCAAGCACACGCTGACCTGGCTGAGGCTGCAATAAATCAGTCATCAGGGCAACAATAAACGGTTGTGAGATGGTTTGACCATGGCCGATGGCTAAAGGCCGGTTTTTATATGCCATGGAGCGCTGCTTTGCGGGCACAAACTGATGCCGGGGAACGGTCTTCATGGCCTGTAAAACAAGTTTATTAAATGATTTTTTAGTGATGTGTTTTGCCGTTATCTGCACATCCTCTTCTATGTCAGCAACCATTTTCTGGCGCTGTAATGTGTATTCATCAGCAATAACCAGCCCGCTGGCGATGAAAGCCAGTTGTGCAAATGCCCAGACTATTATTTTTTTAAATGGCATACTGTTAACATGATGTTGTATTTAAAACAATTTAACCCCGGTTCAACTTAAGATGTAATTTAAGCTCAAGTGTACACCTATCTGTCATTCATTCTAAGTAGAATATACACCTTTAATCTTCGCCGTTTTACCTTACAATTAAATGATGAAACTATGCATCTACCACAACAATTGCCTTGATGGATTTGGCGCGGCCTGGGCCGTTCGTCACGCACTGGGTCATGGTGTTGAATTCTATAAAGGCATTCACCAGCAACCGTCGCCTGAGGTAAAAGGTCGAGACGTTTTGCTGGTTGATTTTTCCTATAAAAAAGCGGTGCTGGAAAACATGCTAAAAACCGCCGCCAGTATTACTATCCTGGATCACCACATATCCGCTGAACAAGACCTGTCCGATTTATTAACAAGCGGAAAAATAAAGGGACTGTTTGATATGAACAAATCCGGCGCTATGCTGGCATGGCAATGGTTTAACCCAGAACAACAGGCACCAGAACTCATTGAGTATATTCAGGATCGTGATTTATGGCTATTTAAGCTTGAGGGCACAAGAGAAATTAATGCTGCGCTTTCTTCTTACCCATATGATTTTAAAGTATGGGACAAACTCATGGCCAGTAACACAGATGAACTCAATGCACTAAAACGCGATGGCATGGCGATAGAGCGCAAACTACAAAAAGATATAAAACAATTAATTGCATCCGGTGTCAGGCGAATGGTTATCGGTGGCTACGATGTGCCAGTACTTAATGCGCCTTCCGCCTACATATCCGATGCCGGTCATATTATGTCAGTAAACGAACCCTTTGCCGCCTGTTACTGGGATCATGCCAAAGGCCGCTCATTTAGTCTACGCTCCAGTGAAAATGGCATTGATGTTGCTGAGGTGGCAAAAAAGTATGGCGGTGGTGGTCATGAAAAAGCAGCGGGGTTTACTGTGCAGATAGGCTGGGAAGGTGAGCCCGTTTGATTTGCTAATTGTTTAAGATATGCTTTTGGAAAAACAAAGAAGTCATGCCACTTACTTAATAATACCTGTCTGACAGATCGTGGGATTAGTAAGATAATTCCACAAGCAATCAAAAGTATTATGAAACAAGTAACTTGATCCCTATTATCTGACAATAAGTTTGCTCGGTTCGATATGCATAATGATGATACCTTAAAACCTCACGAACCTGTTCCATTAATTTAAGATCCTGGTTAAGACGAAATTTTATTTTATCTTCCATGATAATGTTAATGTTATCATGATTAGAAAAAAGCAAAGAAAAAAAGTAATAAGTGGACAGGTTTTCACGTAGTTTTGGTTAATATAATAATAAGTGGAAAATTACACCACCTATATTGACCAATATTATGAAAAATTTCTGCTTATTGATAATGTTAGCACCATCAAAAACAAAGGCATGGCTATTTAGCCATATCAGTGCTATATTAATCTCATGAGTGAACAGGACTTCCAGTGGGATGATTCAAAAAACAAAGAAAATCAACAAAAACACGGTGTTACATTCTATGAGGCACAATATGCTTTCTTAGATGCAAACCGTGTTATTGCTGAGGATTTGGTGCATAGCCAAGATGAAAAACGATATTATTGTTTCGGCTTAAACGAACAAGGTAGTGGCATTCTCACTGTTCGGTTTACTTATCGGTCTGGTTGCATCCGTATATTTGGTGCAGGTTATTGGCGCAAAGGTAAAAAGATCTATGAGCAAAGCAATTCAATATAGTAACGAGCCAACCGGTGATTTAAACCTAATAGCTGATTTTTTACCATCACCGGCAGAGCTTGCACTTAAACAACAAAACACTAAAGTCACAATCTCACTTAGTTCAGAGAGTGTTGCCTATTTTAAGGACACTGCAAAAAAACATCACATGCAGTATCAAAAAATTATCCGGCAGTTACTCGATGAGTACGTGGCACACCAAAAAAGTGCTAACAAAGCAAATACACGCGGACGGTAAAAAGCGTCGTTCGTACCTCACTATGCTTTTTACCACCGGTGATTTGCGGCGTTATGTGCAGGAAAAAGTATGAGTCCAACAGTATTTAAAGAACACGGATACAG
>CAYQXD010000158.1:0-7322 GCA_964421315.1 uncultured Thiotrichaceae bacterium
GCTCTTCACCCGCCATTTTTAGAGAGGTATTGCAGGCTTTAAAGGTAACACCCGCTACGTGCGCCTCCTTGATAATGTCATAGATGGTGCGGTGCGACTCCAGATTAATTTCAATTTTTTCTGCCTTGCCTGCTATCGCCAGTTGACCTGAGATACCGGTAAAAACAACTTCGACATCATATGATAAAGCGGCTGCAACCGTTGCCTGAAACAATGGCGCATAACAGCCCTCAGGTTTTAAAGGGTCGGCATTCGACATAATAATTAACAGTTTTTTCTTGTTCATAAGATTTCCTGATTAGCCATAAAAGACAATATTTTACTCTCGCTCACTCCTGCGTGTGAACGAGACATCCCGCACGATTCACTATCTTTCAAACGTCCATTTCCCGTTCCGGTGAATCATTCAACGCAGTAATTTGAAGAGAAACACGCTGCCAGTGTTCATCTTGCCTTAATTGCGTCCAGCTACATTCCTTTTCTCCATGCATACGAATCAGCCTTAGTTGCGATGTCGGATTACTATAACCCTTAATATATTCTGCAGCCTCGCAGGCACCTTCTAAATGATTGCACACCAGTGCCATGTCACATCCCGCTGTTAAGGCCGCCTGGGCACGTTCGCCGAAACCACCGGCTACTCCAGCAGCAGTCATGGATAAATCATCACTGAAGACAGCACCCTGAAAAGCAAGACGCTGGCGCAATATATTTTCTATCCAGAAAGATGAATAACCTGCAGGTTTGTCATCTACCTTATCGTATATCACATGTGCTGGCATAATGGCTGCCAGCTTATTTTCAATCATTTTTTCAAATGGTTTAATATCACTGCGTAATAAAACATCAAGTTCACGATGGTCGATTGGCATTGCTACGTGAGAATCTTCGACCACACCACCATGCCCCGGAAAATGTTTGCCTACCGCCTGCATGCCCGCTTTGTTCATTCCATGCATAAAGGCATACGCTAATGTGGCTACCGTTTCCGGCTTGCTGTGAAACGCACGATCGCCAATAACGCCACTTAAGCCATGCGCCAGATCAAGTACTGGCGCAAAGCTGAAATCAATGCCACAGGCGCGTAATTCAACAGCCATCAGCCAACCCGCATTTTCGGCTAACTGCCGGCTTTTTTGCAAATCATTTTTTGCAGAGCAGGCATACATTACCGCTGCAGGTATGCGACTAAAGCCTTGATGAAATCGCTGCACACGTCCACCTTCATGGTCAACAGCAACAAGTAATTTCGGTGTTCTCAGTTGATGAATTTCATCAACCAGTGCGGTTAATTGCTCAATTGACTCAAAATTGCGAGTAAACAGAATGATACCACCCACTTCAGGTTTTAGAAGTAAGTTTTTTTCTATTTCGTTAATGGCTGTTCCTTCCAGATCAACCATCAATGGGCCAAGTGTCATATTTAATTCCTAAAACTCTATCTATTGTGAAAGAGCTTTGCACAATAGGGAAAAATCTCAATATCACAGTCATCTCGACCAACGGGAGAGATCTTATACAGCGGTAGAAGCAGTGGCACACGGATGTGACGTTTACGAACCAGCAGTAGCACATGGATGTGCTATTGCCGGTTCGTAAACGGTGCATCCATGCACCACTACTCATGCAAAGCTCTTAGTGAATTATAATCTATTCACTATTCACTATTCACTATTCAAGTATCTGACTAAATTGCATAATTCGTGGAATGTAACGCTCTAAACCAGTAAACGAATGGTTACCGCCCTGTTCTATAATACATTTGCTATTTTTATATTTTAATTCTGCTTCTCGATAATCCAGTGTCTCATCACCTGTTTGTAACAGCACCAGATATCGTTGCGCTTTGGTAATAGTTTCCACATTCAATTCTTCTAACTGTCGAATATGTGACTCATCAAAGTTCCAATACCCTTCGTCAAAATAAAACTTATTTTCACCCAGGTATGCTCTTAGTGTTTTATAAGGTTTAACAGATGGGTTAATTAACACCGCCGTTCCAGAATATTTTTCGGCAAGCCAGGTTGCATAATAACCACCCAATGAACTGCCGACAAAACTCAGCGAGTCATTTTCCAGTATTTCCTCGACTAGTTTTTCAAGAAACAATCTGGCATCGGCGGGCACTACAGGAATCTGCGGACAGATTAATAAATCCAGCACATTCTTTTTACGCATGTACTGCATAATTAACTGCGCCTTATGTGATTGCGGCGAGCTGTTGAATCCGTGTAAATAAAGTAATTTTCTTTTCATTGAAATATAAACAAAAAAACCCTGCAAAACATTGTTGCAAGGTTTTTTTAAAGCGGGGTTGCCTTAAAACAAATTTTCTTAAAGCTTACCCAAACTGTCGCTAGCTAGCCGCCATATCTTTAAGTGCTTTTAATGGAAGAATTTTAACAACCTTGCGTGCGGGTTTAGCCGCAACATCCATAAACTCACCAGGGCGGAATGGGTTGGGTACATTCTTTCTGGCTTTGGTTGCCGGTTTTTTGTTTACTTTAATTTTTAATAAACCAGGCACTTTGAATTCACCTGCGCCACGACTTTTAATATGGCCATGAATGACATCACCGAGTGCGTCAAAAACTTTGGCAACATCTTTACGTGCTAAGCCTGTTTCTTCAGAGATATGCGCATACAGCCGTGTTTTTGTATAAGCATCTTTTATTGCTTTAACTTTCTTTTCTGGAGCGGCTGCTTTTTTTACTACTCTTTTTACTGGTTTATTTTTTATAGCCTTTTTAACAGCCTTCTTTTTAGTCACTTTCTTTTTTGGAGGTACCATGTTGTATTGCCCTTTGGTGATTGATATTTATTATAAACCTGGTTTTTTCCCGAATACATCTTCCTGGTTATTTTTCCAGTACAGCAGAAAATATTTATTAGCCTGCTTGCTTAATACATTTGCAGATAAATATTCAATTTGCACTTCATTAATGCTAATTTTTTGTACACAGGGAATCATGCACAAAAACGTGATGATGTTTTATAACTTAAATCAAATAAAGTAAATAGTTTTTGTAAAAAAAAGCGCATTTTATACGCAAAATACGGCAAAAAATGATTTTTTAACCAGTTAACTGGCGGCACTGTAAACCATTACAACACTGTGTACAGCAATGCCTTCCTGCCTGCCGGTGAAACCTAACTTTTCGGTTGTTGTTGCTTTGATATTAATTTGTGTTTGTGTGATGTTTAAAACCTTGGCAAGGCGCTGGCGCATTGCTTGAATATGAGGTGCCATTTTTGGTGTTTGTGCCACAATGCTTATATCTATATTACCGATCATAAACCGTTCTTGTTTTAGCAACTGATTTATTTTTTCCAGAAGAATACAGCTATTTATGTTTTTATATTGCTCATCCGTATCAGGAAAGTGTAAACCAATATCACCCGCTGCAATACTTCCTAATAAAGCATCACATAACGAATGAATTAATACATCGCCATCAGAGTGTGCAATAAAGCTATGATTATGTGGAATTTTTATGCCGCCTAAGGTTATAAAATCGCCTTCACCAAAACGGTGTACATCATAACCGTGGCCTATGCGGTAAGTGGGGGTGTGTCCGCTGTTGTTATTCATGTGTATCATTCATGCTTTATTCACCATCACGATTCATTGTTATCATTAACCTGCGACTGAAGAAACAAACTGGCCAGACGTAAATCATCAGGCCGGGTAATTTTAATGTTGTCCTCATAACCCTGTACCAATCTGGGTGAAAAACCGGCAAGCTCCATTGCTGAAGATTCATCTGTTATTTCCAAATTGTCCAGCTGCGCCTGCTCCAATGCCTTTTTCAGGCTGGACGCAGGAAAATACTGCGGTGTCAGCGCGTGCCAGAGGTTTTCACGTTCGATAGTTTTGGCAACGCTGGCAACTGAACTGTCCGTTTTCTGCCTTTTCATGGTGTCACGTACCGGCAAAGCCAGTAAGCCGCCATTTTTATTCATCGCCACTTCACTTACCAGAGTATTAATATCCTGCTGTTTTAAACAGGCACGAACCGCATCATGTACCATTACCCAGTCTGAACCCGCATCAAATTGTTCATGTTTAAATAATTTATTTATCGCATTTAATACCGAATCAGCACGTTCAATGCCACCGATTGCTTGTAACACCGGTTTATTTGAATTTATTTTAATATCTGAAAAGTAGCCATCATCCGGCTGTAAGGCAATAACCAGACCGCTGATGTTTTTGTTTTTCAATAAAGTATTTATTGTATGCTCAAGAACAGGACGACCGTTTAAGGAAAGATATTGTTTGGGTATGCTCGATTGCATGCGCTTGCCAATACCAGCGGCGGGCACGATTGCCCAAATTGAATGATTCATAAATTTTTTCAATTTTTTTCAGACTCTATAACCTGATAATAAATTTCACCTTTTTTAATCATGCCCATTTCACTACGGGCACGTTCTTCAATCGCTCGCAGACCTTTTTTAAGATCTTTTACTTCAGCATCCAGTGATGAATTACGTTCCTGTAATTTTTGCACCTCAGTTTTCACTGTCTCGATTTCCTGTTGCAACTGCATCACTTCCGGCAAACCACCGTCCTGTAGCCAGATTTTGTATTGCAGCCAAATCAGTAAAACCAGTAAGACAAAGGCAATTATTTTCACTGACCGATGATATCAATTATTGGTGTCAATTATTGCGTTAACTCAAAAACACCTGATTTAACTCAGGTGTTTAAATGCAGACTTTCCCGCATAGACAGCACCACTACCCAGTGTTGCATTCAAGGCTTCTTCAATTCTTAACAACTGGTTGTATTTAGCAATACGATCTGACCGTGATAACGAACCGGTTTTAATCTGGCCAGCATTGGTTGCCACACATAAATCAGCAATGGTGCTGTCTTCTGTTTCGCCTGAGCGGTGCGAGATAACGGCAGTATAACCAGCATCGTGCGCCATATTAATTGCATTTAAGGTTTCCGTTAAGGTGCCTATTTGATTGAATTTGATCAAAATAGAATTGGCAATGTTGTTCTCAATACCACGTTGTAAGATTGAGGTGTTGGTAACAAATAAATCATCACCAACCAGCTGTACTTTATCGCCCAGCTGTTTTGTCATATATGACCAGCCATCCCAGTCGCCTTCATCCAGCCCATCTTCAATGCTGATAATGGGATATTGTTTGACCCAGTTTGCTAAATAGTCGGTAAATTCATTTGAGGTGAATTTTTTGCCTTCCGATGCCAGGTTATAAATACCGTCCTGATAAAATTCTGAACTGGCGGCATCCAGACCCAGATATATATCTTTACCGGCTATAAAACCCGCTTTGCTAATTGCTTCAAGGATAACTTCAATCGCCTCTTCATTAGAAGACAAATCAGGCGCGAAACCGCCTTCATCACCGACAGCGGTATTCATGCCTTTGGCGCTTAATACCGAGCGTAAGGTATGAAATACTTCTGCACCATAACGTAAGGCTTCTTTAAAGCTGGGTGCACCCACAGGCAGTATCATAAATTCCTGTAAATCAACACTGTTATCAGCGTGTTCACCACCGTTGATGATATTCATCATTGGCACTGGCATAGTGTAGGATCCGCTGCCAAGATGAACATATAGGGCTTCTTTATTTTCGTTGGCTGCGGCATGTGATGCTGCCAGAGAAACCGCTAATAAAGCATTGGCACCTAAACGCTCTTTGGTATCGGTACCATCCAGCGTAATCATTTTATTATCCAGCGCGACCTGATCCTGACCATCCATGCCGATTAGTGCGTCACTGATTTCGGTATTTACATTATTGACCGCTTTGGTCACGCCCTTACCCATGTAGCGTGATTTATCGCCATCACGCAACTCTAGCGCTTCACGCGCCCCGGTTGAGGCTCCTGATGGCACGGCTGCGCGACCAAAAGCGCCGCTTTCCAGAGTGATTTCAGCTTCAAGAGTTGGGTTACCGCGAGAATCTAAAATTTCACGTGCATGTATTTTTGTAATGTTGGACATTTTTGTTCCTTTCCAAAGTTTTATATTTTATGTTGTACGTTGTAAGTTGTAGGTTTTTACTTATAACTTATAACTGTCAGTCGTTATAATTCCAGCTCATGCAAAGTGCCACTTTTAACCAACGCATCAATTTGTATTAAAACCGATAACAGCGATTCCATTTTTTGCAACGGCCATGCATTCGGGCCATCACTCAAGGCATTCGCCGGGTCGGGATGGGTTTCCATAAACAAGCCTGAAACACCAGCGGCTACCGCTGCACGTGCTAACACCGGTATATATTCACGTTGGCCACCGGAAGATGTCCCCTGACCACCAGGCAACTGCACAGAGTGGGTACCATCAAAAACCACCGGGCAGTTACTTTCACGCATGATGGCTAATGAACGCATATCAGATACCAGGTTGTTATAACCAAATGAAACGCCACGTTCACACGCCATAATATTCTGGTTACCGGTTGAACGGGCTTTATCGATGACATTTTTCATATCACCCGGCGCTAAAAACTGACCTTTCTTGATATTAACCGGTTTACCCGTTGCGGCCACTTTCAAAATAAAATTAGTCTGCCGGCATAAAAATGCAGGGGTCTGTAAGACATCAACCACTGCTGCGACCTCATCCATTGGCGTATCTTCATGGACATCGGTTAATACCGGCACGCCAACTTCATCTTTTACTTTTTGTAATATGCGTAAACCTTCTGCCATACCAGGACCACGAAAACTGGTACCGGAAGAGCGGTTGGCTTTATCAAACGATGATTTATAAATAAACGGAATACCCAGTCTTGAGGTAATTTCTTTTAACTGCGTTGAGGTTTCCATGGCCAGTTTTTCACTTTCGATGACACAGGGGCCGGCAATTAAAAATAACGGTTTATCCAGACCAACTTCAAAATCACATAATTTCATTTAATCTACTCTGTAGGTTGGGGTGATTTTATGAACCCCAACGGTTTGTGTGCGGTGACTTGTTGGGGTTCGCGCCTCACCCCAACCTACCGGCTAATTAAAAACATTAAAACATTACCTGATTAGCCACAAAAACCAGCCAGGTTACAATTTATGACTCGTAGGGTGGATAAGCATAGCGCATCCACCGGTATATCAAACAAAGGTGGATGCGTTTCACTTATCCACCCTACCAACTGTTTTATTTTTCTGATGTGCTAACGCAGCTTTTATATAATCAGTAAACAACGGATGCCCCTTTCTTGGTGTTGAAGTAAATTCCGGATGAAACTGACAACCAAGGAACCATGGATGTGCATGTGAGCCCGCTTGTCCATCCTTAGGTCCGTTAACGGCACATCCTTGTGCCACTACT
>CAYQXD010000159.1:0-7294 GCA_964421315.1 uncultured Thiotrichaceae bacterium
ATAGGCTGATGGTTAATGGTTAATGGTTAATGGTTAATGGTTAATGGTTAATGGTGGCTGTTAATCATTATACGAAGAGTTGCTGCATAGTTTGGTTTTTCCATCCTTTGGTTCGTTACAAGAAAATTGCTCCTGCATTTTCTATATACCGTCCATCCATGGACATAACAGCACCTCCATGTGCTACTGCTCATTAACAATTAATCATTAATAATTAACCATTGCTTTACACACTACATTTTTCCGGAATAGTCATACTGTCCGGAGGCTTTCAGGGCATCAGCCACTTCCGGTGGCATATAATTTTCATCATGTTTTGCCAGCACTTCATCGGCGACAAAGCGTCCGCCTGCGGCAAAACTACCGATAGCTATGATACCTTCTCCTTCACGGAAAAGGTCCGGCAGAATGCCGGTATATTCGATGGTCATATTCTCTGCATTATCAGTCACTTCAAACTGCACGGTTAAACTGTCTGGCAGACGATTTATACTACCCGGCACGACCAGGCCGCCAACACGAAAGGCGCGCTCTTGCGGCGCTTCACCCGCGTTTACCTGTGTCGGGCTGAAAAAAAACAACATGTTTTCTTCAAGTGCGGTTAAACCTAACACGGTAGCGATGCTGACCCCAAAAACAAGGGCTAATACCAGGGCTTTTCGACGGCTTCTTTTGTTCATAATCTTTCTACTGTTATATTCTATTGCTAACTGGTTATTACCAATTGGTGTTACTGACCCTGATTACCATTGTTTAATTAACTTCGGCTCAGCTCAATACTCTCTCTTTTAATGGTGCGCTTAATACGTTTGATGACTTTTTTTCGTTGCATCATGGGCGTAACAATATTGCCAAGTACAACAATAAGTGCGACCGCATAGGAACCCCACACAAAAAATGCATAACCACCCATATGGAAAAATTCAGACCAGTTCATATGTTATCACTTCTCATTATCGATATTTATAGGCACCTCTAAAAACCATCTTTTTGTCCGATTTCGGCGTTGGATGAATTTCTGCGATCCTCATGTATTGCATATACACTGTGGTTCTCAAAATCCATCCGCCTTGAACTCGAACAAAAATCTTGGTTTTTAGAGATACCCATATTACAGTTTCTCAACTATTTCTCTAACCCATCGGCGATTACGGTCACGGTACAGGGTCTCGTTTCGCGCTCTTACCAGAACCATAGCGGCATAAAACAGCTTGAATGCTACCGCCATCAACAACAAAGGAATCAACATATCAATATGTATCGAGGGTGCATCAAATTTTGCCACGCTTGCACCTTGATGCAGCGTGTTCCACCATTCTACGGAATAATGAATGATAGGAATGTTCACCGCGCCGACAATAGCTAACAAACCACTGGCCTTATCCGCGCTGCGCTGATCATCAATTGCCGATTGTAATGCCATGTAGCCTAAATACAAAAACAGCAAAATCAGCATCGAGGTTAACCGTGCGTCCCATATCCAGTAAGTACCCCACATTGGTTTCCCCCATAATGAACCGGTCACCAATGCAAGAAAGGTAAAGGATGCGCCAATGGGTGCACTGGCAGCCGCAACCATATCCGCCAGACGAATTCGCCAGATTATGCCTATGCCAGCAGAGACTGCCATCACCATATAAATAAACATCGCCAGCCATGCAGCGGGCACATGAATAAAGATAATGCGATAACTTTCGCCCTGTTTATAATCCGTTGGTGCCACAAACAGACCCAGATACAAACCATACAGCCCTAATACCAATGCGGCGATGGCAAACCACTTTATTAATGGCACAGACATACTGTAAAAATGCTTGGGTGATGAAAAACGTTGTATCCAGTTCCACATGTTATTAATGTTTAATGTTTAATGTTTAATGTTTAATGTTTAATGTTTAATGTTTAATGGTTAGTTTTTTTCATTAACCATTAACCATTTACAATTAACCATTATCTAGATGCCGTTATGCGTAATGCCACCGAGCTTGCCAACGGTGCCAACGAAAGTGCCAATGCTAACACAGCGCCTAAAAACAACAATTGACCAGTTACGGGTAAACCGCTGCTTGCCACATCTACCGCATTTGCACCAAAAATTAAAATCGGGATATACAACGGCAGGATTATTAGAGACAACAAAACGCCACCCTGGTTCACTGCTACTGTCAAAGAAACGCCAATTGCACCCACCAGGCTTAATACCGGCGTACCCAGCAACAGGGTAAAAATCAATACTTCAATTGCTGGTGCCGGCAATGACATAAATAAACCCAATAATGGCGCAATAATAACCAGAGGCAAGCCAGTTAATAACCAGTGTGCCAGCACCTTAGCCAGCACCAGAATCACCAATGGATTCGGGCTCAGCATCAGCTGATCCAGTGAGCCATCTTCATAATCCTGCCTGAATATACGATCTAGTGACAACAATACCGCCAGCAACGCCGATACCCAGATCACTCCGGGCGCCATTGTCTGCAGGGATTCCGGCGTTGGCATTACTGCCAGTGGGAATAACGTCACCACTAAAACAAAAAAAATCAGGGGATTAGCCAGCTCATGACGATTACGTAATGCAAGACGTAAATCACGGATTAATAAATGATAAAAAGCTTTTAACATCTGCTTATGGCCCCTTTAGTTGACGACCAAGCTGAATCGAGCGCATATCACAATCCAGCTGCATACCGTGGTGAGTGGTAAAAATCACACTGCCGCCTGCTGCCCTGTGCTCCAGTATCATCGACTCCATCAAGGCAACACCCTGTACATCAAGGGCAGTTAAAGGCTCATCCAGTATCCATAATCTTGCCTGAGACAGCTCTACAAAGGCCAGTAAAATTCGACGACGCTGACCAGAAGACAAGGCTTTACCTGGCACGTCTTCATAAGTTGCCAGCCCGACTTTTGCTAAAGCTGCTTCTATAATCGCATCTGTCACCGACAGCGAGCGTGTATCCAGCAGTGCACGTACATTTTCCAGCACCGTCAGCTCGGCCTTTATGCACGGCAGGTGACCGATATAGACCATATTTTCATAATAGTCTTCACGGCTAGCCTGAATCTTTTCGCCATGCCACAACACCTGACCTGCTTCTGCCAGCCGTAAGCCACAAATTATTCGTAACAAACTGGTTTTACCGCAACCATTTGAGCCTTCAATCTGCAGCACCTCGGCCTCTGCCACCGAAAAGCTTAAATCACTAAATAACAGGCGATCATCACGTACACATTCTAATGACTGAGCTTCAAGCATAAGAAAAACCGGCATAGCAAAAATATGTCATTTTCAAACCATCATTTTCAGTAACTTTGTCACCGTCAGCAAGCAAAAAAGGATGACCTAAGTCATCCTTTTTTAAGTTATTTATTTGAAGGGTCACGCTTGGTACTAAATTAAAATGTTCTCAGAATTTACTTAAGACCAGCAATATAGTTTGCAACCGCAGCCATCTCTTCATCAGACATTTTTTCAACAATTGAACGCATTAGTTGTTTATCATCGTTGCTGCGAGTGCCGTCTTTAAACGCTTTTAACTGTGCCAATGTGTATTCAACATATTGGCCGCCCACCTGTGGATAACCGACACCCGCTATACCGTCACCCGTTGGACCATGACATGCCTGACAGGCAGGAATGCCTTTCTGCAAATCGCCGCCTTTATAAAGCTCACGGCCTGCAGCGGCTTTTGTTTTGTCAAATGGTGCTGCCTGACTAATTGCCTGTGCTTGAAAATACGCACCGATATCTGCCGCATCTTCATCCGACAAGGCTGCAACCATGCCAAACATAATTGCATTTTGGCGTGTTGTGTTCGCTTTAAAGTCTTTAACCTGCTTAACAATGTAAGCCTGGTTTTGACCAGCAAGTTTCGGATTCATAGGAATCAGACTATTACCATCCATGCCATGACAAGCGCCACATGCGGCCGACTTAACCTTGCCCGCCTCGACAGCATCTGAAAAAGTGGCACCTGCAAAAGCAGCACCTGAGGTTACAAAAAACAGCGTGATGCCAGCTAAAATTAATTGTTTCATTGTTTGTGCTCCACACATACTTAAGCAAACATATTAAGCCCTAAACGGACAAAAAAGTGGCGAGATTTTACATCACTAATTACATTTCTACAATATCAAGACTCGCTTATTATTGGATATAACAGATATATCAATAGCACAATAACAAAGGTAAAATGCACGCCTATGAATAAATCAACAGATAAACTCACCATTAGCAATCGTTTCTATCGCCAGGCACGCTTCCTTATCAGTGCCGGCAAAGCAAAACAGTTTCCGCAAGACGGTTGCGAAGTCGCTTTTGCCGGCCGTTCAAATGCCGGAAAATCCAGTGCCATTAATACTTTATGTGATAATAAAGGCCTGGCACGTACCAGTAAAACCCCTGGACGTACCCGCCTGGTAAATTTTTTTGAGCTTGACGAACAGCGCCGACTGGTTGATTTACCCGGTTATGGTTTTGCTAAAGTCCCTCTGGCGGTAAAAAACGAATGGCAAAAACTAATGACACAATATTTAAGTGAACAACAGGCTCTTAATGGCCTGGTGGTAATCATGGATATCCGCCATCCGCTAAATGATTATGACTGGCAAATGCTGGAGTGGTGCGACCACTTTCAACTTCCTGCACATATATTATTAACCAAAGCCGACAAGATAAAACGCGGCGCACAGCAGCACGCAAGGCTACAGACACAAAAACAGCTTAAAGATGCCGGTATAAATGCCAGCGTTCAAACCTTTTCCGCACTGAAAAAAACCGGACTGGATGAATTGGTGGTTATGCTAAATAGCTGGCTGGAGCTGTAACCAATAAATAGTGGGTTTACGGTCATAAACGGGCGTTAAAAATTAAAAACATAGTCCACCAGGTGTCGAAACCAGCCATTTCGTATCTGACACTGTTTTATAAATGGTAACTATTCAGCATATTACTTAAATAACCTGCGTCCTTTTCCTAAATTGCGCTGAATAGTTACTATAAATGTTATTTAATAGTTTGAATCACCGTAAACGCACCCCTGATATCACCTTTATTAAAACCAGTCGCCTTATCATCTGGGTATAGTTTATTTATTTTATTTGCTATTGGTGGTGCAATATTACTGCCATGACATTTAAGACATACCTCAGCTGTGGGTATAGCTTTCATATATCGGAATACTTTCTCACCACCATGTTTGCTGAATTCGGGTTCAGTCAATTCTGAATACTCCAGAGTTTTAATCGCTTCGCCGTTTGCTTTACGCTGCTCGAATTGGGCTAACACAGATGTTTCCCAGGTATCTGGTTTATTCTCTGGATTACGGTATTTAAGTGAAGTACGCTCAACACTCATACCTTTTTCTTTTGAAACTTTACTGGCAATCAATGGTGCATCTGATTTACAAATAGTGATTGATTGAACCGGTCCATTAGCCTTCATTGAAGTTTGTAGAGTAGCTTTTAACTCTCCACCAAGCATTTTAATTGCAGCACGGCTTTTTTGTGTTAGTTGCTGCGTATCTACAGCCATAACCTGACTAAAAGGTAAAAAACCAATAATGATATAAATTAACTTTTTATTCATAGTTTATCTCAAGGTAAATTAAAGGTGGACATTATACAGATCGGTGCATTAGTCTTCTTTAATATATATCATATTCTTAACTTATCCCTGGCTCATGCCATATATCATCCCATATATCATCAATATGCGATTTTACGGCCTCATCCATTTTTATCGGTGTACCCCATTCCCTGTCCGTTTCACCCGGTAGTTTATTGGTGGCATCAATACCAACTTTTGAACCTAAACCGGAAACAGGTGAAGCAAAATCCAGGTAATCAATCGGCGTGTTTTCTATCATAGTGAAGTCACGTACCGGATCAACGCGGGTACTCATTGCCCAGATAACATCCTGCCAGTCCCGCGTGTTGACATCATCATCCACTACAATAACAAATTTGGTGTACATAAACTGCCGCAGAAACGACCATACCCCCATCATGACGCGTTTTGCATGACCGGGATATTGTTTGTTCATACTGACAATAGCTACTCGATATGAACAACCTTCCGGCGGCAAATAAAAATCAACAATTTCCGGAAACTGTTTTTGCAAAATAGGAACAAAAACCTCATTGAGTGCCAGCCCCAAAATGGCCGGTTCATCCGGTGGTCGCCCGGTATAAGTACTATGATAAATAGGGTCTTTACGGTGACTAATTCGCTCAATGGTAAACACTGGAAACATTTCGGTTTCATTATAATAACCAGTATGATCGCCATATGGCCCTTCTTCGGCAACATCGTCAGGATAAATATACCCTTCCAGAATATATTCTGCAGAAGCAGGTACCTGTAGGTTACTTAAGGCACATTTAACTACTTCGGTTTTACTGCCTCGTAATAATCCAGCAAAACCATATTCTGATAAAGCATCCGGCACCGGTGTCACTGCAGCCAAAATAGTAGCCGGGTCTGCACCTAAAGCAACTGCTAACGGGAATGGTTCACCAGGGTGTTTATTCTGCCATTCTTTAAAATCCAGAGCACCACCGCGTTGTGCTAACCAACGCATAATAACTTTATTTTTTGCTATAACTTGCTGGCGATAAATACCCAGATTCTGCCGTTCTTTTTCCGGGCCTTTGGTCACCACCAGTCCCCAGGTTATTAAAGGTGCAATATCACCAGGCCAACAGGTTTGTATCGGGATAGTATTTAAATCAACCTCATCTTTTTCAAAAACAATTTTCTGACACGGTGCTTTTTTAATTTCTTTTGGTGCCATGTTTAATACCTGTTTAAAAAGCGGCATTTTCTCCCAGGCATCCTTTAATCCTTTAGGCGGTTCCGGCTCTTTCAAAAAAGCCAGCAACTTGCCCACTTCACGTAATGCCTCAATGGACTCCTCTCCCATGCCCATTGCCACACGTTGCGTGGTACCAAATAAATTAGCTAAAATTGGTACTGATGAATTTTTTACATTTTCAAATAATAAGGCAGGGCCTCCCTGTTTCAGGGTGCGATCACATATTTCAGTTATTTCGAGATAAGGATCAACCTCTACGCTAACGCGTTTAAGTAACCCCTTTTTTTCCAATTGTGTGATGAAGTCGCGAAGATCTTTATATTTCATTTTAATAAAAAATGAAAAGTGAAAAATGAAATATAAAAAACAGGGTTAATCTCCCCATTTTTCATTTTTCATTTTTCATTTTTCATTGTCTTTTTAAGTGTCTATATTGTTGGCTGATAAAGCATTGGCTTCGATGAAATCACGACGGGGTT
>CAYQXD010000160.1:0-7189 GCA_964421315.1 uncultured Thiotrichaceae bacterium
TTGCAGGATCACGTAATATTCTTCTGTGACCTAACTTGCTGGTTTTAATAAAACGGACTTCGCTCCATGCCTGAGCAATTTTCTGGCCTTCATGCCAGGGTACGTCAACATCATCTACATCGTGTATCACCAGTGCCGGAATATCCAGATCGGTAATATTGTGTTCCATGGAAGAGTCCCGCCACACCTTTTCGCCGAAATCCTGTTCGATACAACGTTTTAATTCAGTTTCAACTGGCTGCGGAATAGTTAGTGCGGCAACGAATTTTTTTACTAAACCGGCGGTTTCGGCAGGTGGAGAAATATTAACCACGCGAGCTGTAGTCAGTCCGTTTTTCATTGCAACCGCCAGGCAGGGACCGCCAAAAGAATGAGTGACCACCGATATAAAAGGCCCATAGAGTTTATCCAGAGCCACGATGGTATCTGCAATTTCATAAATGTTGGTTTGTTTGCCTGAGCTTTTACCGTGAGCAGGCGCATCAAAGCTTAATGCACGAAAGCCGGCGCTAGCTAATTTTTCTGCAAAAGCTCCCAGTTGTGTACCTCGTCCACTCCAGCCATGGATCAGTAAAACCATTGGCCCGGACTGTCCCCATCGGTAGGTAGCGATAGATTGATTATGAATCTGGTGAAATTCGATATTTGCGGATTGTAGCGCATTGTTTTCGGATTTTGGTGTTTTATAGCGTGGTGGTGAAATCCAGAGTTTATAGGCGATGCGTCCGGTAAGTTTGGGAGAAATACGGCTACCAATCCTGAATCCTAGTCGAAACAGTCTTAATATCACAGGTACTGGGCGTGGTTTTTTTGTGTTCATGGTTGTGTTATGTGGCTTTTTTTGTTGGCAGTTTAATGAATTATTTGACCTTGAAATTAAAATTAGTTTCATTATAAAACTGTTTTATTATGCAACTTATTATATCTAGTTGCAAATAGCAACTTTTGAATTTATAGTGAGATGATGAAGCACAATAAACTTGATGACATGAATTGCTCAATAGCGACTGCGCTGGATCTGATTGGCGAGTGGTGGACCATTCTTATTTTGCGTGAAGCCTTTTTTGGTACTCACCGATTTGAAGATTTTCAGCAGCATCTTGGCATTGCTCGAAATATCCTTACCACCCGGTTGCGTAAGTTGTGTGACGGTGGTTTACTGCAACGGGTACCCATTAAAGAAGGCGCAAAACGCCATGAATATAGACTTACTGCGATGGGGCGTGACCTGTATCCAACCCTGATTGCGCTCACCCAATGGGGTGATCGCTGGCTTCATCTGGACGGTGCGCCGGTCAAATTTATTGAACAGGCAACGGGTGAAGAAATTGCAGATGTTGCAATATTGTCTAAACAGGGGCGGGAGCTTGATGCCCGTGATTTAATATTAAAATCGGGTTCCGGTGCTAACGCAGAGACCATTGAGCGCCTGGCTTTATTGCAACTTGCCTGGGAAAAACATCATGAGGGGGAATAATGTCATTAGGACCCCATGTTGTTGGTGTGGGTAATATACCAACAGAGCCAGATTATACCGGGGTAACCATTATTGAATTAACGCCGGTTCCTGCTTTGAAAGACTACATGCAGGCAATGCAGCTTGCTAATACCGAGGCAGAAAAAGCAGTTGGTGAGCCTGGTTTTCTGGTATGGGTTACTGGCCTGGTATGACAAAGACCGGGATTTTGAGTCGCCACAACATGCCAGTGAATGCCACCTTAACAGCGCTATACCAGGATACGTTGATTATGGTTTATATCATGGTGCAAAGTTAAAAATTGATATTGAGCAGGGGCGTTTTGTGTTTTTCTATATGCCGATTGATTTTTAATTTACTTATTTTTTTTTGTAACTACTCAGCGAGTTTCTGTTTCTTTTTTGATGACGCTGAGTAGTTACTTTTTTTTAATGATTTCTGGTAGCTAACTCGATAAATTGCATCTGCGTAATCATCAGAAATCAGCATGGAGCCATCCGGCATCATTAATATATCAACCGGTCGACCCCATGCAGTATCTTCTTCTTTATTCAGCCAGCCGGTTATAAAGGGTTCGACTTTAACAACCGCATTTCCTTTTAACTGCACATGTATCACGCGATACCCCGTTTTTTCGCTGCGGTTCCACGAACCGTGTTCTGCAACAAATAAACTGTTTTGATATTTTCTCGGGAACTGGTTGGCAGAATAAAATGCCAAACCCAGCGGTGCCACATGCGCCCCCAGTTCAACCACAGGTAAAGTGTAATCTTCTACTTCTGCCTGCTCGCCATATTCCGGGTCGAGTGTGTTCCTGCCATGCAAATAGGGGAAGCCAAAATGTAAACCGGCAACAGGTGCGTGATTGATTTCATCTGGCGGTGAATCGTCACCTAACCAGTCACGGCCGTTATCGCTGAACCACAATGTTTTATCAATGGGGTGAAAAGCCAGTCCAACGCTGTTTCGCACACCGGTTGCGTGTGTACTGACTTTTCCAGTTTTGATATTTAACTTAACGATTGTGCCATGGCGTTTGTCGTCGCTTATGCAGATATTGCATGGCACACCGATGGGAATGTATAAATCACCATTTACACTAAACTCGATGGCTTTCCAGCCGTGATGAGTTTCATCGGGCAAGTCATTAATAATAACTACAGGTTCGGGCGGATTGGCTAATTTTTTTTCAATATTATCGTAACGCAGTATCTGATTAACCGCAGCAACATACAAAGCACCGTCCCGGTATGCCACACCACTTGGCATGTTCAGGTTTTTATCAATCAGGTATTGTTTGTCTGCCTTGCCATCTTTGTTGCTATCAACCAGCGCGTAAACTTTACCTTCTTTGCGTGTGCCGACAAAGATGGTGCCTTCATCACCCAGGGCTAATTGCCTGGCATTGGTTACATCGCTGGCGAATAGTTCTATTTTAAAGCCATCAGGAACAACCAGATCCTCTACATAGAGTTGAGAAAACAGTAAGAATCCTGTGAGGGTAAAAAGCATCCTGATTAGCCGTGAAAGCCAGCTATTTTAACCTTGTAAAACACCAGCTTAACTTGATATGTCATCTCGACCAGAGGGAGAGATCTTGAGCTACCGTGGTATAAGATCTCTCCCTCTGGTCGAGATGACAGTAATGCAAATGATAATATGAACAAAGGCTTTAGGTTAGACTGAATATTGTGGCTAATCAGGAAAAACATTTAGTTCTGATCTATTCGAGCCGTATCTTCAGTGAGGTTTTTGCAAAGCAACCCTAAATTTACGGCATTAATTTCTGGCTCGATATCGATCCACACCTTATGCCCGCTACCCGGAGCGCATTCAACATCATTGCCTTTTTGATCTGCCATTTTTGTTAGTTTAAAATCGTGATTGCCGTTAGCGGTTAATAATTCCATCTCATCACCAACCGTAATTTTGTTTTTAATATCAACCAGAATGCGATTATTTTTCTGGTCAAACTCCATCACTTCACCGGCAAAAATCTGTCTCTGGCTGCGTGAACTGCTATCACGATAACGCTGCATTTCCTGCGGGGCGTGACGTTCAAAAAAACCATCGGTATAACCGCGATGTGACAGATTTTCCAGTTCTGTCATCAACTGTGGATCAAACTTTTTGCCACTGCTTGCATCATCAATCGCCTGACGATAAATTTGCGTGGTTCTGGCAGTGTAATAGTAGGACTTGGTTCGCCCCTCGATTTTCAGGCAGTCGATACCGATGTCCACTAGCCGGTGTACATGTTCAACCGCACGTAAATCCCGGGAATTCATGATATAAGTGCCGTGTTCATCTTCTTCGATAGGCATGAATTCACCGGGGCGACCTTGCTCTTCCAGTAAAAATTGTTGTGACGTGATGTTGTCAGTATTTTCATCTGATTCAGGGCTCCACACACCGGTATTTTCAATACTCTGGTCGCCATCATTGTTTTTAACCTTATAGTTCCAGCGACAGGAATTGGTGCAGCTGCCCTGATTCGGGTCACGGTGATTAAAATAACCCGACAACAAACAGCGGCCGGAGTATGCAATACATAATGCGCCGTGAATGAATACTTCGAGTTCAATATCCGGGCAGTCATCTCGAATTTGGGTGATCTCATCCAGTGATAATTCACGCGATAGAATAATGCGCTCGACCCCTACAGATTGCCAGAATTTTACCGAAGGAGAGTTTAAAGTATTGGCTTGCACTGACAGGTGAACCGGCATATCCGGCCACTTTTCCCGAATCATCATAATCAATCCAGGATCAGCCATAATTAAGGCATCAGGATTCATCCCAATAATGGGTGCCATATCATTCATAAAGGTATTAATTTTTGATGTGTGTGGCAGGATATTGGTGGCTACAAAAAACTTTTTGCCCTGTGCATGGGCTTCGTTAATACCTGTTTCCAGGTTGGGTAATTTAAAATCGTTATTGCGCACGCGCAAACTATATCGAGGTAAACCGGCATACACCGCATCTGCGCCATAAGTGAAGGCATAGCGCATATTTTTGATTAATCCGGCAGGGGAGAGCAGTTCAGGTTTTTTCATGGGGTATTAGTAAGTTGCAAAACTCTATTTTAAAAGAAAATAACCACAAAAAACACACCGCCGATACGGGGGATTACAAACTTCAGACAAAATTCAACTTCAATGAACCTGTGGCAAAGACCTGTGTCTGCATATTGAGGTTGCAACAATAATTGACGATGGAGGATGTGAAATGAAACAAAATCAAAGTATTAGCGATCAGAATTATAAAATTGCCATGGGACGCTTGCTGGTGATGTATACACAGGTGGACTATTTGATTATGCGTTCAGTGTATTAGGTTTCCGTAGTATATTCAACTGATGTGCCTTAAAGCAATAAAGCCGTTGTAGTGATGGTTTTAATGTAGAGTGGAGAGATAAGCGGCTAATGCGGCAATATCATTGTCCTTTAGTGTCCCTGCGATGCCGTGCATAGCTGAAAGTGGCCTTGCAGTTTTTCCGGTTTTATATTTGTTGAGTGTGTTCTCAATATACTTTCCAGATTGTCCAGCAATCCTGGGTAGTTTATCATCTCCCAGGCCGGTTTTCCCGTGGCACGCAGTGCAGCGGGCAGCAAACATTATTTCGCCTTTTTCTATCAGTTCCGGGCGATAAGGTTTACCTGCCTTTAATGTCTGGGAGGCATAAAAAAGTGAAATATTTACCCTGTCTTCTGCTGTCAGGATTTTTGCTAGCTCACTCATGATTTTGTTATTTCGAGTTTTATTGGCAAACAGTTCGAATTGGTGTAACAGGTATTTAGGGTTTTGCTGAGCCAGGTTAGGGATGTAGTCACGTTTGCTGTTACCATCTTTACCATGGCAGAACTGGCAGACAAAAGCTCTTTCGATGCCGTCCGCTATTGCTTTTTGGTGTGTTTGTTCATTTTTTGTTTTGCTTTCTAAGAGGAGTGCTAGCGTGTTTAAATCGTCGTTACCTGCTAATAGTGTGGTTAGGGGCAGGTATAAAATAAGAAAGCTAACGGAAAATCGAAACATAAGAAGCAAAGCTGGTTATTGTGAACGAGCTGTATTTTAAATTAATACCTGGTTTTCAGGTGTTTATTGTGCAGTTGACTTGATAAAGGTCAAGTTATTTTGCCATTATGTCGTTAATCGTTGCTATTTTTGGTGAGGTCAGTTTTTTACACTCTGAAACATGCTGTTACCTGGCAGACTTTTTTCTGAACAAATAGCGGCTATTCATATCTTACATCTCATTGCGAATGATGGGTTCTTATTATAGTGATGGCGCAACAAAACTATTACAAAGATGCGTTTCGTTATTAAAAGATGCGTTTCGTTATTACCTGAATATATCTCTTGTATTTCCAGGGCTCGTTTTATTGACGTTTTTATTTATTTCAATACATGCTTATGCAGAGGTAAATGAACATAAGAACTTTGAAATGATAAATATAACGGCAGGTCAGGTCGGTATTTTAGATGATGAGGGGCGGACTCAACGTTACGGGGTAGAGTATCGATTTAAGTCGTTTTCAGGGCCTTATGGTTTTCGATTAATACCGGCGATTGGTCTGGCTGCATCAAATGAAGGTGCTCGTTTTTTTATGGGGACTTAAGACATGATTTTTACATAGCGCGCCGCTGGATATTGATTCCAGGTTTTGGTGCGGGTGTGTTTGATGACAGTGCAGACATTGAACTGGGTAATACGCTTGAATTTAGGTCTGGCATTGAACTTGCTTACCAGTTTAGAAACAAAGTACGCATGGGGGTTGCGCTTTTTCATTTGTCCAATGGCGGCATCGGCGGTGATAACCCGGGTACAGAAGCCCTGGTGTTTTCTGTGAGCATCCCTTTTTTAGATAACTGAAATGGTTTGGGCATCTGCCATAAGGTTGCCGATGTCAGGGTTTTATAACCACATGCTTACTGCTGCTTTTTTATTTCCCCAAAATGTGTAATCTATTTATGAGCACATATCAAAATTTAGAAAAAACACTTGGTTTTGAAAAAAAGTTGCCTGTTACAAAGGATTGGTCAGCAGCAGCTGATTTTCTAAAGCTCATTAGTGATTTTTGTTTAGAAAATAAACCGGATATTATCGTTGAATGCAGTAGTGGTACCAGTAGTATTGTGTTGTCTCGCTGTTGCCAGTTAAATCAGTATGGTCACGTTTATAGTCTGGAAAACGGTGAGACATACGTAACAAAATCACAACAGCAGATAGCCGGGTTTTTGTTGTCAGATTACAGTGATGTTATTCATGCATCGTTGCATGAGGTAACATTAAGTGACGAAATTTTTCAATGGTATGATCTTGATGGCTTGCCCGAAATTAACATAGATTTGTTAGTGATAGATGGGCCGCCTGGGTTTTTACAGAAACATTCGCGTTATCCAGCACTGCCTTTGTTGTATAAACGGCTATCAAAACACTGTGTTGTATTTTTAGATGATGCAGCCAGAGAGGATGAGCAGGAACTGGTTAAGCGCTGGTTGAAAGCCTACCCGGAATTTAAAGCAGAGTATATTGAGAATGAGCGGGGTTGTTTTATTTTAAAAAGGTGATTACTTAAAAATATTTATTTTTAGTTGTAGTGACTCAGGCTTAATGTGACAGAACGTGTCAGATTTATCTGTCGCGTGAATGACTGAGTTCGGTCATTAGCGGGCGTTGAAAATCAAAATCTTTTGGTCCGCGAAACA
>CAYQXD010000161.1:0-7143 GCA_964421315.1 uncultured Thiotrichaceae bacterium
AGTATGAAAAGATGTTCTCCTATTATTTTTGTTTTTATATGAATGCCATTGCGCTGGAGCGTGGGAACGATAAATTCGTAATTAGTAATTAGTAATTAACGCCTTATATTGCTGTGCTTTAAGTCGAGGTCCAAACTTGCTTACAATTTGAGAAGAAGCTTTGCTGGCAAGCTTGCCCGCCTGTTCAAAGTTTAAACCGTGGGTTAGCCCATACATAAAAGCACCGGCAAACAAGTCACCTGCACCGTTGGTATCAACGGCTTTAACCGGGTGAGCATCAATGTGAATTAACTTTTCACCGTCATAGACTACTGCACCTTTTGCCCCCAGTGTGATGGCAAACATTTTCGCAAAGGTTTTGATACTTGCTGTGGCTTCATCAATAGAAGCTTTTTGGGTATAACTAAGGGCTTCTGCTTCATTACAGAAAAGCAGGTCAATGCCGTCACCTATAGTATCGGTAAAGCCATCACGAAAATGCTCTACCACGAAAGGATCTGAAAACGTCAGTGCCGTTTTAACATTGTTAGCCTGTGCAATTTTTCTTGCCTCAATATTAGCGGCTTTACCTGTTTCTGAGGTAGTGAGATAACCTTCCAGGTAACAAAAGGCAGAGTTTTTAATCGCATCATCGTTAACTTCGTAAGGAGACAGTTCAGATGAAACGCCCAGGAAAGTATGCATGGTTCGTTCTGCATCGGGCGTGACCATAACCAGGCATTTTCCGGTAATGCCGCCTTTGTGTTTACCATTCATGTTGCAGTCGACACCGGCAGTTTTTAAATCGTTCAGATAAAAGTGACCGAGTTCGTCATCCGCAACTTTGCAGGAATAATAAGACGAGCCGCCCATTGAACTGACCGCAATTAAAGTGTTGGCAGCAGAGCCACCACTAGCTTTATTGCCCTCAAAAATATCCAGTTGCTCAATCAATTCATGCTGCTGGTTTTCATCAACCAGCGTCATCACGCCTTTGTCTATTTTATTATCTTGCAGAAACTGGTCATTAATTTCAAATTCCATATCAACCAGCGCATTGCCCAGACCGTACACATCATAACCACTCATTGTTTTACCTACCTGGTATTTTCAAAATGGAGCGAATCTTAGCGTTTGTTCACCAAAATGTCAGGTGATTGTGTAATATAGAGTCTAAATTTTGATTAATCTACCATTACCCTAATACCGCACATCCTGTACAAGCCGCAATGATGGGTACAACCCTTAATAAATCAATGACTGCCTGATTATCGGAAAAATGGAAACTATAACCCTGCCATACTGGATGTTTGTCGTGCTGCTAGCATTCGCTGCCATCATGGTGCTGGACAGGATTTTATTGCCCAGTATGCGATGGTATTTAAAACGACGGGTCAATCGTGTCATTGAGGAAATCAATACGCGACTTGACATTGAAATACGCCCCATTCAGTTCACCCGCCGACAGGCATTAATAGACCAGCTTGTTTTTGACGAAAAAGTAATCGACGCCATTAAACAGTATGCCGACGAGCACAAAATGCCACACGCAATCGCGCAGCAAAAAGCACATAAATATGCTGCCGAGATTATCCCCGCCTTTAATGCTTACATTTACTTTCGTATCGGCTACTGGCTGGCAAAAAAACTGGCGCGCCTGGTATATCGGGTACGTGTTGGTTTTTATGATAAAAATAAAATCAGTGAAAGTGATAGCAATGCCAGCGTTGTGTTTGTGATGAATCACCGCAGTAACATGGATTATGTTCTGGTGTCATTTTTAGTGGCCGAAAAAACCACCTTGTCCTATGCGGTAGGCGAATGGGCAAGAATCTGGCCATTACAAACATTAATTAAAGCCATGGGGGCATTTTTTGTGCGCCGTCATTCCGGCAATGTTTTATATCGAAAGGTTCTTGAGCGTTATGTCAACATGTCAACCCGCGCCGGGGTGTGTCAGGCGGTTTTCCTTGAAGGCAGCTTAACCAAAGACGGTACCTTACGTAACCCGTGTTTAGGTTTTCTTGATTATATGCTGCGCGATTATCATCCGCATAATGACCGTGATATCGTGTTTATTCCTGTCGGCATAAATTATGACCGTGTCATTGAAGATAGGAGCCTTATTCGTCGATTAGACAAAAGCGCAACAAACAGAAGCGCCTGGTTTATTATTAAAACCACAGTCAGTTTTATTTTTAAAAACGCCATGTTATCAAGAAAAAACCGCTGGCGGCGTTTTGGTTATGCTAGCGTGAACTTTGGTGAACCGGTCTCAGCTAAAAAGTTCTGTGAAACAAACAATGTTGATTTTAGCGCGCTGGACAAAGAAGACCGGTTTGAGTGTGTCACGTCTCTGGCAAATTCTATTATGAAAAAAATTGCCCGGGTTGTGCCAATAGTGCCGGTTGCATTAATGAGTGAAGTATTGATAAAAAATAAAGCGTTATGGACTAGTGAGCTGGAACTTAAAACAAAGTGCTCAGATCGGATAGAACAGCTTAAAGCGTTAGGGGCACCTATTGATATTTCATCCAGCGCGCTTGAGAGTGTTTTAGGCTCCGCGCTCAATGCATTAACAGGCCGAGGCCTGATTGAAGAAAAAGATAACTTATATCAAATGAAAGAATCAGAGTTTAAACTATTAAACTATTATGCGAACTCTATTGCCCATTGGCAATAGCGTTCGCATAATACTTTCATCTGCTGTTGCGTTTGTATTGTAGTGCCTCAATCAACCTTTTCAGTAGCCAGTTCAGCTTCAGTTTTAACGCCAAACTTTTTCATCAACCATGCAGGTGGGCAGAAGCCGGTAAAAGAACTCTGGAAGCAGTTGAACCCAATAAACAGGGTAAACCATGTCCAAAGAGGGTTGTGATATAAAGCGAGTAGTGATGTAATCATCACCATGGTTCCGCCAAAAGCAAAAAGTGTGCGTTCCACTGACATAATAATACCTCGTTGAGTATGAGTTTTTAAAAGTGTGCTGTAGTATAACGTAAGTTGCATGATACTCGCTATACATACTCCTGACGAAAATCTACGCACTCTAAACGGTATTCCTGGGTACGACGAGTATACTGTTTAGCCCTTAATTCCCCGGTTTCAACACATTAGCTGGAGACAAATCTTCAGCCTCTCCATATTCAATCTTTGTATTTTTTATCGCTCCCGGTTCAAGTGATAAAACATGCCCTTTGCCAAAAAGCAGGATTTTCAATTCAGGGTCTGCAGTGTCAGCCGCCCTGACTTTGTTCTGATTCTGGTTATCGTAACCATTTAATGTTTTTGTATGCATTTCTGGATTATTAAAATCAACTTTATAAACCGTTTTTTGCTTTTGAGAATGATTATCAGCAATGACGTTACCAGCAAAAAGTAATGTTATCGCTGTAAGCAAGAAATTCAGGGTGTTTGATTTAAGACCAGACATTATTTTTTTTCCTGAAATTAAGAGAGAGAGACTAATATGTGATTTCTCTATTGTGTGTCAGATAGCAACATTGTCGGAAACATTTTACCACCCAATAAACTCATTCCAGCATAAATTTAGAACTTAGACAGCTTAAGGTGAGTCTATTAATGATATAAATGAGCCAAAAAACCCTATGTTGCCGTGGACACTTACAGAGCTACAATTTACATAGTTATTATAAACCTGGTCGTTTTTTGCTTTTCAGCGCAGGCATGGGCATCTCACCAGCTTGAAAAACAGCAACAATTGAGCAAAGACAACGTTGGCAATGCTACACTTTCCAACCCGGCTCACAACTCCACTACTTACCTTTGGCTTGAAAATCAGCAACTTAATCAACGGGCCTATGATGCTCTGGCATTCATTGCCAGCTCATCCCATCATGGGCTCAGCCCCAATGATTACCATTACGACCTTTTACAGCAACTCAGAACAACAACAAATGAATCAGACGTTCAACAATTCAACCTGTTGCTCACCGATGGCCTATTAAAACTGACTCACGATATTGCCGTTGGCCGCCTTGATCCTGCTGTGGTCGACCCTAAATGGTCGATTCCTCGTGCACCGTTTGATGCGGCTGAATTTTTGCAGTTTGCACTACAGGCAACTGACTTTAAAGCCTGTCTCAACACACTGTTTCCTACATCGATTCAATATCGCCAACTTAACGCTGCTGCCATGCGTTATCAGGCGTATATTGACCGTAATGGCTGGCCAGAAACCCCTAAAACACCGGTATTACATGCTGGTGATTTTCACCAGAATATTCCCTTGATTCGTAAAAGGCTAGCTTTTGAGGGCAACACACTGACTCCAGTAAACTCCACTCATTACGACAAAAAGATGGAACAGGCAGTAAAACACTTCCAGCACCGCCATAGCTTAACAACGGATGGTATTATTGGCCCTGCAACTCGCCGTGCGATGAATGTTTCTGCAACACAACGACTGCAACAAATCAAAGTTAATCTGGAGCGATTACGCTGGTTGCCCGATGACCTGGGAAATCGCTACATTATGGTGAATTTGGCCAATTACCGGCTAACCGCGATAGACAACAATCAAACCAAATTAGATATGCGTGTCATCGTCGGCAAAAAGCAACGACCTACGCCAAGTTTTGCCAGTAAAATGACACATGTTGTACTCAACCCTCATTGGTATGTGCCCAACAAACTGGCACGCCTGGATTTATTACCCAAACAGCAATCCAATCCGGATTATTTTGAGCATTATAACTTCCGCGTTTTTAACAACATAAATGGCAAACGTACTGAGATCGACCCTGGCTCCATTGACTGGCAGTCAATCACGCAGCAACATTTCCCCTATTCCCTGGTACAGGATCCGGGCAAAAAAAATTACTTAGGCCGTTTAAAATTTATACTGCCTAACCCCTGGCGCATCTATTTGCATGACACGCCTACAAAAAATTTATTTGGCAAAAACAGTAGAAATTTCAGCGCTGGTTGTATTCGAGTAGAAGATCCGCTTGCACTGGCAAACTTTAGCCTGGCGGGTAATTACAAACAGCAAACGCTACTGGACATCATCAGCAGCAATAAAAGCTATCGTACAAAACTTGAGCAACCATTAACTGTTTATACTATCTATTCCACGGTCTGGCTCGATGGAGATGAGATTATATTTTCACCGGACGTTTATAATCGCAATCAAAAAATAGCTCAATATCTCTAAATAAATGTCATTATTGTAAAAAGATCACCTATAATCACGGCATTAGTGATTATTAGACATCCGTCTGAGAGTATTCAATGCCGTTCAAATTTAACCTGTCGCAAGCCACAAGGCCGCGTAAACCATGCCCCAACCGCCGCCGTTTCTTAAAGCTGGGTGTGGGCGCGACAACTACCTTAGTTTTACCAAAAGCATTTGGCAGCTTACCGGCTAATTCGCCGACAGCACCAGAACGTAAAATTGCACTATTAAACTTACACACCGGTGAAAGTTTAACCTCCACCTATTGGGCTGAGGGTCAGTATCAAGTCGATGAATTAACGGCCATTAACCGCCTTTTACGCGATCATCGTAGCGGTGACATTCACCCCATAGACAATAATTTGATTGATCTGCTAAACACTCTTCATCATAAAGTTAATGGCAAACAGCCATTCCAGGTGATCTCCGGTTATCGTTCAGCAAAAACCAATGCGGGATTAAATAAAAAAAGCAGCGGTGTTGCCAAAAAGAGCCTGCACATGCAAGGCAAAGCCATCGATATTCGTCTGTCAGGCTGCCAGTTAGCCGACTTACGAAAAGCGGCTATAAACTGCCAGGCCGGTGGTGTTGGCTATTACCAAAAATCTGGTTTTATTCATATTGATACTGGGCGCGTTCGCCGCTGGGGATAATCTCCATCAGGTCACAGACAAACTGGCTGCATTTACATAACCATACAATGCTTAGTTGCACATAGCCCGGTTAATTATAATAAAATAGTCAACATGGATCTTCCTCAGACTGACGATTATCGATCATTGCTTTTAAACGACACCGCGTTGCTGGACGTTCGCGCGCCGGTCGAATTCAATCAGGGCGCGTTTCCTTTCGCTGAAAACTTTCCTTTAATAAATGACCAGGAACGCGAACAAATAGGTACTCGGTATAAAGGTCTGGGGCAGGATGAAGCAATCAAGCTAGGCCACCAGCTGGTGCAGGGAGAAATAAAATCACAACGCGTAAATCACTGGCAGAGCTTTTTTAAACAACACCCGCATGGAGTGTTATATTGCTTTCGTGGTGGCATGCGCTCAAAAATATCACAACAATGGATTTATGAAAAAACCGGCATCATCTACCCCAGGGTAAAAGGCGGTTATAAAGCCATGCGTCGTTTTTTAATTGACGAATTAGACGTTTCCACATCAGACATTAGTCCAGTCATGCTTGGCGGTCGAACCGGCATAGGAAAAACTCTGTTACTTAAAAAATTAACACAGCAAATAGATCTTGAAGGCATCTACCATCATCGCGGCTCTGTGTTTGGCAAACACGCTACGCCACAACCTTCACAAATCGATATTGAAAACAGGCTCTCCATTGAATTGCTTAAACATCGCAGAAAAAAACATAAACAATTAGTATTTGAGGATGAGGGTACAAACATAGGCTCCAGAAGAATTCCTGTCGGCTTATTCAATAAAATGAAGCAGTCGCCAATTGTTCTACTGGAAACAATCGTTGATGAAAGAATTAATATAACCTATCAGGAATACATTATAGAAGCACTGGCTGAGTATCAGGAACTTTATGGAGAAGAGCTGGGGTTTAACAACTGGGCAGAAAAACTACATGAGTCTGTCGATAAAATACAACGACGCCTGGGCGGAGTTCGATACAAGGCACTCAAAACATTACTAACAGATGCCATTATGCAACAGCAATCAACGGCTGTTGCAGAACACCATAAAGAATGGATAAAAGTCTTGTTGGTTGATTACTATGACCCTATGTATGACTTTCAAATGGCAAAAAAATACAATCGTGTTGTTTTTAAAGGGCAACAGGATGAGGTGCTCGCCTATTTAAAACAGAACTATCAATTGTCCTAGAAACGACTTTTGTAGGCAGTTTCAAACTCGAACATGACAACGCAATAGTGTAAAATCAACCATCAATACAATCACAGCAAAGAGAAGGGCAAAAAGCTCTAATGGTCGATAGAA
>CAYQXD010000162.1:0-7086 GCA_964421315.1 uncultured Thiotrichaceae bacterium
CCAGGTTATTCTTAACCTGGTGAAAAATGCCATAGAAGCAATGGCAAACAATGCTGGCGAAGACAAGCTGCTGACCATTAAAACGTCGGTAACTGAAAAAAATGAACCGATGGTTACCATTACAGACACCGGTCCGGGATTGACTGACACAATACGTGAGACTCTATTTACACCTTTTGTTACAACAAAGCAGGATGGCATGGGACTTGGCCTGTCAATCAGCGAAGGCATCATATCTGATCATGGCGGTAACCTGTTCCTCGATGAAAAATCGGGTAAGGGCGCTGTTTTTAAATTTATTCTACCCACTCAAGCCTAGGAGATCATATATGGATGGCTGCAAGGTATATGTTATCGATGATGCCGAAGAAGTTAGAAATGCGATTACGCTATTAATGGAGTCGGTTGGGCTGGAGGTGGAAACATTCTATTCAGCGGCTAATTTTTTGAGTAACTATCAGGCGGATTTTGAAGGTTGTATCTTACTGGATGTCAGGATGCCTGGAATGAGCGGTCTGGACTTACAGGAAAAATTAAATGAGATGGGTAATGCACCCCCTGTCATTATAATAAGCGGTCATGGTGATATACCGATGGCAGTGAAAGCCGTTCAGGCTGGTGCGATCAATTTTGTTGAAAAACCATTTAATGAACAGGCATTGCTGGACAGTGTGCATCGTGCATTTAAAGTGGATTCGAAGCAGCGCGGAAAAAGTATGAAGACCGATGCCATCAAACAAAAAATAGCCACGCTGACAAAAAGAGAAAATGAAGTACTGTATGCCATTACCACTGGAAAGCGTAACAAAGTAATCGCGGCTGATTTAAACATATCACTGTCGACGGTAGAGGCGCATCGTGGTCATGTGATGCAGAAGATGGAGGCGAAGTCTTTATCTGATCTTATGCGAATGGTTATCTGTATCGAGAATGAATCAGTTGATACGAAAGAGAAGTTATAAGTTGTAAGTTGTAAGTCAAAAGACTAAAGACTTATAACTTAAAACTTAAAACTTAAAACTTCCGTTCCTGACCGAACTTTGTCATTCGCACAATGAGAAAATCAACAGCCTGTTAGAGGTATTATTTTTTGGAGAATATTATGAAAAATTTATTTAAGCAATTATTAGTGGTTTCATTATTATTAACATGTTTTGCCAGCTCAGTAGCCATAGCGGAAGATGATGGCGTGAGAAAAGTGGTTTATCATGCAGATTTTTCTGATCCCAGAAGGTTTAGCGCCATGTTAACGAGTATCAACAATATGGTGTTACATTATCAAAATGAGCTGATTGATTATGATGTACGAATTGTTTTTGTCGCTCACGGGATTCGCTTTGTAACCAGTGATAAATTACAAAACACCCCTTTTGCTGAAGATAAAGCCATGCTAGAAAGGCGTGAAAGCAATACAGGAAGGCTTTCGACATTGGCAACAATGCATGAAGTAAAATTAGAATTATGTGATATTACACGCTCAGGAATTGGGCTGGATAAATCCAGATTATCGGTTGACGTGGATTTGGTGCCATCAGGTGTGGTAAGAATTGCCGAACTTCAGTCTCAGGGGTTTTCATATATTAAAATTGAGTAATAACATCGCTCGATATCACTGTCATCTCGACCGAAGGGAGAGATCTTAAACAGCGGTAGCATAAGATCTCGCCCTTCGGTCGAAATGACAATAATGGACTAAATCATGAGGAACGAGCAGTAGCACAAGGATGTGCTGGTTACGAACCAGTAGTGGCGCATGGATGTGGCACTACTTGTGCAAAGCTCTCTATAAAAAGGCGTTTTTCTCAAATCAGCCAATAAAGCATAAAAATACTGTGTAATATCCGCGTTCTGATGAAAAGGCTGTTATTTATATCATTTCTCAACGTTATGTTGTTTAGCGAAGCGGTGCTTGCTGATGTCGTTAAACCTGCGTTGGTTGAAATCAACATAGATACTGAAAAAAATATCGTGATCGAGATACGAGCCAGTATTGAAGCTTTGCTTACGGGTATAAACGCGCAGTATAAAAATACCAGGGACGCGCCAAACGCAGATGAATACGATGAGTTTCGTCAATTACCAGCTGGTGAATTGCAGCAGGCTTTTGCTGGTTTTAAGCAGTCATTTCTGCAGTCAATATTTATTAGGCCAGCCAATAGACATAATAATGAAAATATATCGTTACAGATTGACTCGGTCAAAATCCCGCCTACAGGTTATACCAAAGTACCCCGTATTAGCGTTATTCGTTTAATTGGCAAATTACCGGCAAATACTGATGGCCTGATATGGTATTACCCGGAAAAATTTGGTGACAATGCCGTTCGTGTTAGACAGGTTGATAAAAAAAGTGAGCAGTGGCACTGGTCGCAATGGCAATGGCTACGCAACGATGCAACCAGCAAGGTCTTTTCCTTAACGGAAATTGTTGCCAAACAATCAATATTTGAGGTGGTAGCCTCCTACATTGTAATTGGTTTTGAGCATATTGTACCCAAAGGCCTTGATCACATCCTGTTTATACTTGGCCTGTTTTTATTGTCCACTCACTGGCGGCCATTAATATGGCAGGTAACCATGTTTACTGTGGCGCATACAATTACTTTAGGATTGGCGATGAATAACGTAGTAGAATTGCCTGCTAATGTCGTTGAGCCGTTAATTGCATTATCTATTGCTTATGTGGGCATAGAAAATGTGTTGGCAAAGGAGTTACATAAAAGCCGGTTAGTGCTGGTGTTTTTATTCGGTTTGTTGCATGGTTTAGGTTTTGCCAGTGTGTTGTCAGACTTTGGTATGCCCAAAGATGATTTTGCTACAGCATTAATCAGTTTTAACGTTGGTGTTGAACTTGGCCAGATTGCCGTGATCTCAATGGCGTTTGTGTTGCTCGGATTCTGGTTTAAAGAGCCACAAAAATACCGGCAATTTATTGTACTGCCGGGTTCAATATTCATATCAATAATTGCTTCATACTGGTTTTTAGAAAGACTGGAACTATTTTAAAAGAGAGTTGTAATGCCTGTTAACACTATTAATACAAAAATAATATTTATTTTATTCATAAACTTATTGCTTGTTTCGTGTGCAAATACCAGCATAACGCAAAGTTGGGTGGAAAAGGAGCAGCCAAAAACCTATAAACATCCGATGATTATTGCTATATCGGATAGCCAGCAAACCAGGCGAATATTTGAAAAACACCTTGTTTCAGGGCTTGCTGAAAAGAACGTTTCAGCAACGCCAAGTTATACATTAATTAGCAGTAAGAAAAAAATAAGTCGAGAAACGGTTGTAGATGCTCTACAGGGTACGGAAGTGGACTCTGTACTGGTGACTTATCTGGTGTCTGCCGACTCAGAAATGAAGCGCCATGATTCACCAATAAATATGGGTTACTCAGGCAATGTTGAAAACAACATGATGTCAGATACATTAGTTTCAACTCGGGGGCGCTCTAGTAGTACTGAAGTAATCGTCCTTAAAAATGATTTTTATGACGTACACTCAAAAATAGTGGTCTGGTCTATGCAGACAAAAACGGTTGCGCCACACTCAATTGATGAAGTTGTTACCGATGTCACGGAACTGCTCATTCAGCAATTGTTAGATGATAATATTCTGGATCTGTAGCTATTGAAATAATTGTATTTTAGTGAGCGATTGTTATTATGTTGTTATTTTCCCGATATAGTTATAATTGAATGGAATATTTAAAGGAAATAATTATGAACATATTTAGCCAGAAAACGACTAAAGTTGCACTATTGTTAGCTAGCATTGTTATTGTGTCATCGTGTGCCAACACAAAAATCACTCAATCATGGATTGAACCGGATCATAAAAAGATTTACAACGATTTATTTATTATTGGCATTGCCCAAAGTGAACAAAATAGACGTGCTTATGAAAGTAATTTTGTAGAAGAATTACGATCCAGAGGAACAGAGGCTGAAGCCAGTTATAAGCTAATTAAAAGCAACCAGAAAATAGATCGTGATACGGTATCTAAAGCCATTAAAGGTATGGATATTGATGCGGTGCTTGTTACCCACCTGGTTGCGGTTGAAGAAGAAACGGTTTATCGGCCATCAATGGATTACATGCCAATGTACGGTGGTGGTTATTATGGTGGTCTGTACAGCTATTATCCGCATGTGAACACTTATGTGCAACGCCCGGGTTATTACACTACGCTCGAAACTTATACACTTGAAACTAACTTATATGATGTTGAGTCAGAAGAGCTGATCTGGTCTGCACGTAGTCATAGCTTTGCACCTGAATCAATTAAGTGAAGTTATTGTGGATTTAACAAAATTACTGATAAATGATTTGAAGGATAAAAACCTGATCAAGAAAAAATAATAGTAAAACTATCGTGCGTCTGTTATCTGGTATAGTCAAACAGTAAAAACAGGCACAAATACGATTTAACACAAGTCTTTATTACTGAAAAACTTAACGCCTGTCAAACAGGTCTCATAACCCATTAATGTTTCAACCTAAAGAATTATTTATTGGTTTGCGTTACATTCGTGCCAGACGTAAAAACCATTTCGTTTCATTTATTGCTTTTATTTCCATCGCGGGTGTCGCTTTAGGTGTTTTTGCACTTATTGTTGTGCTTTCTGTGATGAATGGTTTTGGCAATGAATTACGTGATCGCACCTTAAGTATGACATCACATGCCACCATTTCCGGTTATGATGGTTATTTGCGTGACTGGTCGGCTGTATTAGAAAAAGTCAAAAAAGAGGCTGAGGTAGTAGCGGCAGCACCTTATATACGCAAAGAAGTCATGTTGACTAATGGTAGGCGTGTTAGTGGCTCATTAATTCGTGGCATCCAACCATCGCTGGAAAGTAAAGTTTCTCTGGTTGAATCAAAAATGATCTCCGGTAGTTTATTTGATTTAAAAGCCGGGGAATATGGCATTGTTTTAGGCCGCGAACTGGCAAATACTCTGGGCGTGTATGAAGGTGATCGTATAACCGTTATCACCCCGCAAGCCAGCATAACCGCAGTTGGAGTGATGCCAAGGTTGCGCCGTTTTCGCGTAGTTGGTGTGTTTGAGGTTGGCATGCATCAATACGATGCAGCAATGGCATATATACATCTACAGGATGCAGCAAGATTATTCAGCTATAAAGATAAAATTAATGGCGTTCGCTTGAAACTAACAGATTTATTTGACGCACCACGCATTACCCGCGAGATAGAAAATAATTTTGGTGAGGACTTCTGGGTAAGAGACTGGTCGCAACAGCATAAAAATTTCTTCCGGGCACTACAAACAGAAAAAACCGTCATGTTCATCATATTGTTAATGATGGTTTCAGTAGCAGCATTAAACATTGTTTCTACCTTGATGATGACAGTTACCGACAAAGAATCGGATATTGCAATCTTGCGTGCTTTGGGTATGAGACCATCAAGCATTATGACCATCTTTATTATACAGGGAGCTTTTATCGGCTTCTTTGGTACTTTAATAGGGGTGGCTACAGGGGTTCCCGTTGCGCTCCATGTATTTGAAATAGTCTCCTGGTTAGAGCAGTTATTCAATACCGACTTTCTTCCCAGCGATGTTTATTACATCAGCGATATTGTTGCTGATGTTAAGCTCAGTGAAGTCATCACTTATGCATTGGCTGCTTTTTCAGTAACCATTCTTGCCACCATTTATCCCGCATGGCGTGCTTCACGTACGCTACCTGCAGAAGCGTTACGTTACGAATAAAGGTGCCCGGATGTTACGTGCAATAAACATAAAAAAAGATTATAACGATGGCATACGTAATGATTTGCATGTGCTAAATGATATTACATTTTCTTTAGATCATGGAGAAACCTCTGCCATTATCGGCACCTCCGGTTCAGGAAAAACCACATTGTTAAATATACTGGGTGGTCTGGATAAACCAACCAGCGGACAGGTAATATTAAATGATATGGACGTGCATAAGCTAAGTGAAAAAAAACGCTGCAAAGTCAGAAATGAACATTTTGGCTTCATTTATCAATTTCATCACCTGCTCCCCGAGTTCACTGCGCTGGAAAATGTCGCCATGCCTTTATTAATTAAAGGCGATTCTGTTGAACAGGCAAAACAACGCGCAGAAGAAGTATTAGCTGATGTAGGTTTAAAAAAACGTATTCATCATAAACCCAGTGAACTATCAGGTGGCGAACGCCAACGCGCTGCCATTGCTCGTGCATTGGTACATCAACCTGACTGTATTTTTGCCGATGAGCCGACCGGTAATCTTGATCGAAAAAATGCCGGGCAGGCGATAGATTTAATTATTAATTTAAACAAAGAATACAATACATCACTGGTTATCGTTACCCACGATCTAAAAATTGCAGCATGCATGGATACGGTTTATACGCTTGAGGATGGTGTGTTGAATAAATTCTGAACCACATGAACCACGAAATACACTAAAAACACGAAAGTTTTTTTGAGTCTTCCGTGGTTAGTGCCCTGTAACAGATAAACTTCATCTTTATAAATTAATTTTTCGTGTTTTTTGTGTGTTTCGTGGTTCATGTTTTGTAAAGTTACGTTTTTTACAACAAAACCTTTTCAATACCACCATTATTCGCTTTCTGAATAAACTGTTTTTCCCAGTCTTTGCCGTAAATCTGGTTTGCCATTTCAATAACAATATAATCTGTTTTTAAACCGGTGTCGTCTGTATAACGCGCTAATCCCTGCTGGCAGGCGGGGCAGGACGTGAGTATTTTAACTTCATTGTTTTTTACTTTATTCAGACCCGTTAGCTTATTAATATTGGCTCGCAAATCTTCACGTTTTCGGTAACGAAGCTGTTCTGCAATATCAGGTCGTGCTGTACCCAGGGTTCCCGATTCGCCACAGCAACGATCACTTAGGGTGACTTCTTTATTGAGCAGTGTTGATGCGACAGAGATTGGATTGTACTGCTTCATTGGTGTGTGACAGGGATCATGAAACAGGTATTGCGTATCAGAGTCGTTTTTGAGCGTGATATTTTTCTCCATCCTTTGGTCCGTAAACGGTGCATCCATGCACCACTTCTCCATCAAATATTCGTGTAT
>CAYQXD010000163.1:0-6772 GCA_964421315.1 uncultured Thiotrichaceae bacterium
TGCTGTTATGTCCATGGATGGACGGTATTTCGCAAAGAGCCAGGAAGGCGGTGCGGTTATGTCCATGGATGGACGGTATATAGAAAATGCAGGAGCAATTTTCTTGTAACGAACCAAAGGATGGAGAGGATGGAATTAACGCTTTTATCTTTACGCTGCCTGAACAGGTATTTGATTGGAGGTACGAGTAATCTGATTGGCAGCATCAAGATAAACCAGTTTTGGTTTAAAGTTTGCCACTTCATGCGTAGACAGGCGCGCATAACAACAGATAATTACGCGATCACCCTTATTGGCTTTATGCGCTGCCGCACCATTTACTGAAATCACACCACTACCCGCTTCTGCCTTGATGGCATAGGTGGTAAAACGCTCACCATTATTTAAATTATAAATATGGATCTGCTCATACTCATTGATACCAGCCGCAGACAGCAAGTCTGCGTCAATTGCACAGGAACCTTCATATTCCAGTTCGGTAAGTGTCACAATCGCCTGGTGAAGTTTTGATTTTAAAAGCGTAATTTCCATAGGTATCTGATCTTTTAGCTAATCTGTGTGTCATGTAAAACGGCATTACTGCATAGCCACCGTCAATACGTGTATTATCGGCTATCCGCGTCATAGCTTCAAGTCTGTAACATATCCATCCTTTGGTTCGTTAACGCCACATCCATGTGGCACTGCTCAATAAGTCCATCCTTTGGTTCGTTAACGGCACATCCCTGTGCCACTGCTCCGTGCAGTTGTAGGGTGGATAAGTGAAACGCATCCACCTTTAGTTGGTATTGCGGTGGATGCGCCAGGCTTATCCACCCTACCAACTATCCATGCTCTAGCTTCCAGCTCAGGATTTAATGCTAAATATTACATTATCAATTAAGCGTGTTTTACCTAATTTTGCAGCCACCAGTATCACCAGCTCTTTATTGGCAACCACCTCTTTATAGGTCACTTTTTCCAGCCGTTCAGTTTCCCTGAGCGTAACATAATCGACAATAAACCCGTGATTTTCCAAACTTTTGATACAGGTGCTTTCCGCTTGCTTGATGTCTACACCCTGCTCAATTTGACCACGGCAAACCATAATAGTCTCTGACAAAATCCGGCTACTTTCTCTTTCCGTAGGACTCAGATAATTATTGCGAGAACTTTTTGCCAGGCCATCCGTTTCACGTATTGTCTGACCGCCGATAATTTCAACTGGCAAGTTTAAATCCTTTACCATCTGCCGAATGACAAGTAATTGCTGAAAATCTTTTTCACCAAAAACTGCAATATCAGGCTGCACCATATTAAACAGCTTTAAAACAACCGTGGCAACGCCTTTAAAAAAACCAGGGCGAAATTTGCCTTCAATGATGTGTGACAAACCAGGCACTTCAATATATAAACTACTCTGTTCACCATCCGGGTAAATCATCGAATCATCCGGGGTAAACACCAGATCAACAGCGAGGGCATCCAGCTTGCTTAAATCTTCTTCCAGGGTGCGTGGGTAACTTGAAAAATCTTCGCCCGGTGAAAACTGTAACGGATTAACGTAAATACTGACGACAACACGTGATGCTTTTTGTCGGGCAATTTCTACTAGCGACAAATGCCCTTCATGCAAATTACCCATGGTAGGGACAAAGGCGATGGTCTCATTATTACTACGCCACTGACGAATACGTGCACGCAATTGCTCTATATTTTGACAAATTTGCATTGGCTTAAAGACATGTTAATGAAAAATGTAGCGTAACTACTCAGCATCATCAAAAAAGAAATAGATTCGCTGAGTAGTTACTATACTATGTAACAAGATCAACTAAACATATGTTCTGTAGCTGGGAACTCAGACTTTTTAACGGCTGACACATATTGCCCAATAGCGTCTTCAATACTGTTTGAAGCGGTCATAAAGTTTTTACTGAATTTAGGACGAAGCCCTAAACTAATATCCAGAATGTCGTATAACACTAAAACCTGACCATCACAGTTTACGCTTGCACCGATACCGATAACAGGAATGTCCAGTGCGCTGGTTATTTTATCTGCCAGTGTTGCCGGCACACATTCAAGCAACATCAAATCGGCACCCGCCTGTTGCAGCGTTAGTGCATCAGCCAGCATTTTATCCGCTGTTTCAGCATCTCTACCCTGCACCCGATAACCACCAATTTTATGCACGTATTGCGGCTGCAAACCCAGGTGTGCACAAACAGGTATGCCATTTTTATTTAAAGCAGAAACCGTATCTGCCTGATCAACACCGCCTTCAAGTTTGACCATATGCGCACCTCCTTGCTTCATAAACAAACCAGCATTTAATACCGCTTGTTCTACGCTGGTAAAACTTAAAAATGGCATGTCTGTAATGAGCAGGGCATTATTTAAACCTTTAGCAACACATTGGGTGTGATACAACATGTGTTCAACAGAAACCGGCAGCGTGGTTTCCTCACCCTGAATCACCATGCCCAGAGAATCACCAACAAGCACAACATCGACACCGGATTTTTCCAGCAGTTGTGCAAAGCTTGCATCATAAGCCGTTAAACAGGCAATTTTGTCCTTAGCCTGTTTCATTTGTGCTAGTCGACGTACAGTTACTTTATCTTTAGTGTTGGTTTGTGTACTCATTAAGTTACTCAAATAGTAGTTTTACAAAGCCAGCTGTGTGGGATTAAAATAATGTCGTCCAGACTGTACTTCAATAATTCGCTGATGCAATAATAAATAATCTGCTTCGTTATTTGCAAAATCAATATCCGCTGCATTGACGATTAATAACGGTGCATTATTGTACTGATAAAAAAATTGAATGTAAGCATCACACAATCTTTGCAAATATGCTGCCTCAATAAAACGCTCATGTTTTAAGCCACGTTTTTGAATTCGATCCAGCAAGACTTCCACTGGTGCCTGCAAATAAACCACAAGGTCGGGTCCTGGCACATCAATGGTTAAACTGGCATAAACCTGCTCATACAAATCAAGTTCATCAGAATCTAAAGTGAGCTCTGCAAATAACCGGTCTTTCTCAATAAGATAATCAGCGACACGCACAGGGTTAAACATATCCCCCTGTTTCATTGCATTCAACTGACGTGCCCGTTGTAATAAAAAAAATAACTGCGTTGGCAGTGCGGCCGACACGGGATCATCATAAAATTTTTGTAAAAAGGGATTTTCATTGGCATCCTCAAGTAATAAATCACTGCCAAACGAAAATGCGAGTTTATTTGCCAGTGTTGTTTTACCCACACCTATCGGGCCTTCTATAACAATAAAACCAGGGGGATTTAACACTAATTTAGATTTATTATTTTCGAGCGGAGAAACCATAAAACGCTACCTTTCTATTTTTCCTAAAAACTGACAGGAAAAATCAGATCTTGTGCCGTTGCTTAATTTCACGATGTTATTTAATTCCCCCTTGCCCGGCACAATGATCTCAGGTTTTATTTTCAATAGTGGCATATAAACAAAATCGCGCTGACAAATACCAGGGTGCGGCACACGCAAATCACGAGTTTTTATTTGTTGTTCTGCATATAACAATATATCCAGATCAATAGTACGTTCACCCCAATGTCGCGTTTTTATTCGATTCTGTTGTTTTTCAATTTGCTGACAATGTGCTAATAGTTTAGTCGCACTTATTATGGTTTCTAACTCAACAACCGCATTGATATAATCAGGCTGATCTTCAGGACCCATCGGCCTGCTCTTAAAATAACCTGAGTCTGCCGTCACTTTTGTACCCGCTAAATTATTTAATGCAATAATCGCCATTTTTATTTGCTGGTATGGCTGTGCTAAATTACTGCCCAGGCCAATGTAAGCAATTTTAGTTTTCATGGCTTAACAATTGCGGGTCTTTATCATTTTGGCAGATCGGATTTCTTCGTTTGTTTTCCGGGCGAACGGCGACGATTAGTACTTTTTCCAGCACGTTTTTTTTGTGTGGCAAATAGTGTATTTTTCTGTTGTTCTACGGTCTGCGTTTGTATATCCGTCCACCACTTACAGTCCTGCCTTAAATTATTGTGTGGTACATCTTTGCCAGCAGAGTCTTCAGTAGCTTGCGCACGAATACATAAAAAATCATATCCTGCACGAAACTTTTCGTGATGTAACACAGATAATGCACGCTTTCCTGCACGATAATGAAACCGGGTTTGTAACCCCCAGATGTCCCGCATGGTTGAAGTGAATCGTTTAGGTATTGAAACACTAGCCGATTGTTTACCTAATATTTTTGTCGCCGCCTTCTGTATGGCAACTGAATACGGTATGCCACTATCAACGATTTCTTTGGTACGTGAGTTTACTGACTGCCATAACAATGCTGCCAGTAAAAAGGCCGGGGTAACACGCATATCATTTTTAATGCGATTATCGGTGCTTTTCATGGCGATAAATAGCATGTTTTTAACATTATCGTCCTGCTTGATTGATTTATCTGCTTCGGGAAACAAATATTGCAGTAAATCAAATTCCAGCAGTAATTCAAAACTACGAACCGCATAGCCAGAGTGAAACAGTTTTAATACTTCTTCATACAATCTGGCAGCAGGAATATCTTTTAACAAAGGCCCTAGTTCGTAAATAGGTAATTTACTTGTCTCGTCAATATCAAAACCCAGTTTGGCAGAAAAACGAAGTGCCCGTAACATTCTTACCGGATCTTCCCGGTAACGGGTTTTTGCATCACCAATCAAACGTAATTTCTGATTTTTTATATCTTCATAACCACCAACAAAATCAATCACACTAAAATCTGAGATATCGTAATACAATGCATTGACGGTAAAATCCCGGCGCCAGACATCATCTGCCAGCTCGCCAAAAACATTGTCTCGAACAATACGACCATGTTTATCCTGAATGCCATCCTGGATGCCCGACAGTGTGAAATCATGATTAGCACGATAGGTTGCAACCTCGATAATCTGCCGACCAAAATGAATATGCGCAAGCCGAAAACGGCGGCCGATTAAACGGCAATTACGAAACAATTGATTGACCTGTTCCGGTGTGGCATCCGTCGCCACATCAAAATCTTTTGGTGTAATACCCAGTAATAAATCACGCACCGCACCACCAACCAGGCAGGCGTGATAACCCGCTTTATGCAAACGATATAATACTTTTAAGGCGTGGTCGTCGATATTGTCGCGCGATATAGTATGCTCCGGTCGACTAAGAACAACTGCATTATGACTGGTCGAATTTTTGGCAGCCGCGCTGGCTGTGGAGGCTTTTATTGACCCTTTTGCTTTACGTTTCGTATGCCTGACAGCCTTTGATTTTAGGCGTGATCGCTTTGATGACGAGGCTTTTTTCCGTAATGATTTTATCCAGTTCAGCATGGTTATTCAGTTTCTTTTAGTATCAAGGTTAAGCCATCACCAATAGTGAGCAAACTTTGACTGACACGATTATCAATTTTTAGCATTTCGTTAAAACGGCGAATAGCTCGCGTTGTAGCTTCGGTGTTTTCAGGGTCAGCCACCGCGCCCGACCACAGGGTATTATCAACCGCTATCACTCCACCCTTTCTCAACAGGCGCAATGCCATTTCATAATACATGATGTAATTTTGTTTATCGGCATCAATAAAAATAAAATCAAATGATTTTTCAGCACCGTCATCAAGCAATATCTGTAATGTCTGTTCTGCAGGCTGAATATGCAAATCAATTTTATTTTCCAGCCCTGCCAACCCCCAGTACTTTTCTGCAACATCTGTCCACTGTGGCGATATATCACAACAGATCAACTTGCCATTATCTGGCATGGCACTGGCGATGCAGATTGAGCTGTAACCGGTAAATGTACCAATTTCGATAGCGCGTGTCGCTGACATCAATTTGATTAGCAGCGACATAAACTGTCCCTGTTCAGGTGAAATTTGCATCACTGAATATTCTAGCTTTGCCGTTTCTTTACGTAGCTGTTGCAACAGCTCAGACTCGTTAATAGTAACAGCACAAAGGTAGTCGTAAATGCGATCATCAATTGATAGTGTTCGATTGCTCAAGAAAAAAACCCTGGAAAAACTCTACTTATTATGGACGAAAAGTAGTAACTATTCAGCATAGCTGTATGGTTCGTTTTTTATTTACCACGAAGCTCACGAAGAACACGAAGGATTTAACATTAGCAGGCAAAACATTTAGTTCAGTTTTAAATTTTATCTTCGTGTCCTTCGTGAGCTTCGTAGTGAATAATTACGAAAATTATACCAAAAACAGGGGCTTATAGACACCGCATAGTAGCACACAGATTAACCTGAAAAAACAACCTTATAGCGGCAATTTGATGATGCCGTCATGGCGATAATCACAGTAATCTTCCAGTATCTGCCGATGATCGAACGCCAGTTCTACATCAACGTTAAAGGGATCAAACAGGGCAATATCTTTGGCATCATCTGCTGCCACCGGTTTTCCGGAAGCATTGCCTATAAATACGGCACAGGCTGTATGCCCTCTAAAGTCACGCTTCGGGTCTGAATAAATGCCCAGTAACACATCGAGTTCTACTTCCAGACTGGTTTCCTCCTGCGCCTCACGCTGGGCAGCTATCGCTATGGTTTCTCCAACTTCAACAAATCCACCAGGAATCGCCCAGCCATAGGGCTCATATTTTCGCTGGATGAGGATAATGGGCTTATCATCGATTAGCGGCATCTCGATAATAACATCGGCAGTAAGTAGTGGCGTGACGGGTTGTGTCATTTTATTGGTTTTATGTTGTAAGTTGTAAGTTGTAAGTT
>CAYQXD010000164.1:0-6764 GCA_964421315.1 uncultured Thiotrichaceae bacterium
TTTTCGCGTCTTTTGCGTTCTTCGCGGACGAATGTTTTTCAGTTTTTCCAACGTCTGCTATGTGTCGAAATCAGCCATTCCGACACTGCCTGTCAAATAAATCCAGGCTTATACATTTTACTTCCTGGCCGGCGTATCAATATGCATAAACTCACTAGTGTCAATTACGCCAGCATCTGGGTCATTAAACACATCAATATCCATTTCACCTTCACTTTTGGCAACGATGGAAGATACCACGGCATCACCCGATATATTAACTGCAGTTCGGATCATATCCATCAGGCGATCAACGCCTAAAATGAGGCCAATGCCCTCGATGGGCAATCCTACTTGAAAGAACACCATAGAAAGCATAATCAAGCCCACTCCGGGAACGCCCGCTGTGCCAATCGAAGCCAGTACGGACATTAAAATAACGGTTAGATATCCAACTATACCAAGATCAACATTATATACATTGGCAATAAAGACGGTGGCAACACCTTGCATGATTGCGGTGCCATCCATATTGATTGTGGCACCAAAAGGAACCGTAAACGAGCCAACGGAATTATTAACCCCCATCCGTTTGGTCACTGTTCTCAAAGTAACAGGAATAGTTGCATTAGAGCTGGCGGTACTAAACGCAAAAATCTGCGCGCCTCTGATTTTCTTCAGGAACATCATTGGGCTCAAGCCTGAGAATACTTTTAAAACAAGCATCAAGGTAACGAATAAATGCAGCATAAGTACGCCAACCAGTACTAAAACATAACCGGCTAATTGAGCTAATAAATCCAGGCCAAGGTCTGCCATTGATTTTGCAATTAAAGCAAAAACAGCATATGGCGCAACCGCCATGATAATGCCCACCATCTTCATCATAATTTCGTTGGCAACTTCAGCACCTTCAATGACTTTTTGTGCCTTTTCTCCTACCATTAAAATACTAATGCCCAATAATATAGAGAAGAAAATAATAGGCAGCATGTCACCATTGGCCATGGCGTTAATCGGGTTGGTTGGAATAATGTTAATTAGAACGTCAGTCAAAAGTGGTGCATCTTTACCTGTAAAGGCAGCATCAGTCGTCTGATTCATGCCTTTGCCAATGCCGGCAAAAGCAGCAACACTAATGGCCACGGCAATGGCAACTGCGGTTGTTAGCATATAAAGCACAAACGATTTACTACCAACACGTCCCAATGTTTTTATATTTCCAATGCCGCAGACTCCGCAAATAAGGGAGAAAAACACTAAAGGCACAACCAGCATTTTTAGCGCGTTAACGAACATTTTACCGATGGTATGAAATAAACCATTAACGATGTATTCGTTGGTGAAAGAGCCAGCGGCATTTAAACCGCTCAGGTTGAAAAACAGGCCAACAGCAATACCTAAAGCCATGCCTAAAAGCACTTTGTTGGTCAGGTTCATTTTATTATTCATAAATGCTCGTTTTTAAGTTGAAGAAAGTTTTTTACACTGTATGTCATAAATGAAGATCTTAGTGTTACGGCATAAAAAAGGGGCGAATACATCCGCCCCTTTTTTCCACACCTTTTTCTTATCGTAAAGTACTTTTACTCTCCGACATCGCCCATTAGTCCTGCTGTGTGATAACCAGCATCAACATAAATAACCTCGCCAGTAATGCCACTGGCCAGACTTGAACAAAGGAAGGCAGAGGTATTGCCCACTTCATCAATGGTCACATTACGGCGCAAAGGTGCGCTTTGCTCAACGTGCTTGATGATTTTGTTAAAGCCGGTAATACCTTTTGCTGCCAGGGTTTTGATTGGGCCAGCTGAAATAGCATTAACACGAATACCTTCCGGACCCAAAGAGTGTGCCAGGTAGCGAACATTGGCTTCAAGGCTGGCTTTTGCCAGGCCCATCACATTGTATCCGGGGAAAGCGCGTACAGCACCTAGGTAACTCATGGTGATGATGGCAGCATCATCCCGGTTTTGCATCATATGACGACCGGCTTTAGCAATAGCAGCGAGACTGTATGAACTAATATCGTGCGCGGTGTTGAAACCATCACGAGTGATATTGTCCAGATAATCACCTTCCAGCATTTCCTTTGGTGCAAAGGCAACTGAATGAACAATAATATCCAGGCTGTCCCAGTAGTCATCAAGATGATCGAAAACCGCTTCAATCTCCTCGTCGTTTTCAACGTCGCAAGGCACAATTATATCGGAGTCGCATTTTCCGGCTAATTTTTCGACCCGTTCTTTTAATCTTTCGCCCTGATAGGCAAATGCCAGTTCAGCGCCTTCACGGTGCATTGCCTGTGCAATACCCCAGGCAATTGAACGATTGCTCGCAACACCGAATATAAGTACCCGTTTACCCTGTAAAAAACTCATTTATCGCTCCCCATAGTAGATGTTGTTATTGTTAGCCAGATGTAAGTCTGTGCTGTAAACTCAGAAGGCACATGTTAGGCGGTTTACCCCTATAAAATCAACCATAAAATAAAGGGCATCTCTAAAAATTCATGATTGGCATCTTTGCACTTGAGAGTCTCAATAACTTCGTTGAAAATCTTGCAAATAGCTTACTATTTGCTGCGATCCTCGCCTTGTTCTTGAACCTCTCAAGTACAAATCTGCTCAAACAGAATTATTAGAGATGCCCTAAAAACAAGTTTAAACTTATGTCTCTGAGATTGCTGTTCGACAGGTTGCCCAGAATGTTTGGCGCAACGATCAATTTATTTTGTTTTTTTCTGATTTTACTGCCGATGAACTCTCATGCCGTACCTGCTATGGGCATGGGTTATGAGCCAAAATATGCCATCGACTTTACACATTTCGACTATGCTAATCCTGTCGCGGAAAAACGTGGTGAATTAACCTTGATGGGTTTAGGCACCTTTGATAGCCTGAACCCATACTTGTTGAAAGGTATTTCTGCAGGTGGACTGGGTGTCCTGGTTTTTGAAAGCCTACTTGAAAAAAGTCTCGATGAACCGTTTAGCATGTATGGTCTTATTGCCGAGGATTTTTATTTGGCAGATGACAAATTATCAGTAACCTTCCATATTAACCCGTTAGCCAGGTTTTCCAATGGTGATGCGATTACCGCAGAAGAAGTTAAATACTCATTTGATACCCTGACGAGCGTCGCTGCACATCCGCAATTTCGGGTTTATTATGCCGATGTTAAATCGGCTACGGTGATAGATCGTTTAACCATTCGATTTGATTTTAAAAATAAAAACCGTGAGCTGCATATGATTATCGGTGAAATACCGATATTCTCTAAAAAATGGGCCGGCGATACCGCCTTTGAGAAACTCAGCGATACTAAACCGATTGCCAGCGGTCCTTATATGGTTGAAGATTATGCGCGCGGGAAAAATATTAAATATGTTAGAAATCCAAATTACTGGGCAAAAGATCTGGCAGTGCGTAAAGGCATGTTTAATTTCGATAGAATAACCTACAAATATTATAAAGATTCGACCATTGCGCTTGAGGCATTTAAAGCAGGTGAATTTGATTTCTTTTTTGAAAATTATTCAAAACGCTGGGCACGATCACATAATGGTCCACGTTATGATTCTGGCGAAATCATAAAAAAAGGCTTATCACATAACAACAATGCAGGTATGCAAGGTTTTGCTTTTAATACACGGCGAGATAAATTTAAAGATGTTCGGGTCAGGCGGGCATTAAGTCTGGCTTATGATTTTGAATGGGCAAACAATAAGCTTTTTTATAATCAGTATGTTCGCGCAGGCAGTTATTTTAGTAACAGTGAGTTAGCGGCACAGGGTTTGCCAGAGGGGAAAGAACTGGCATTGCTGGAAAAATACCGGCATCAATTGCCTGAAGAAATTTTTACCAGGCAATGGCAGCCGGCAACAACATTACCTCCATACAGCCTACGAAATAATTTAATACAGGCAAGGGATCTGTTGCGCGAAGCGGGCTGGACCATTCAGGAAGGAGTGCTTAAAAATCAGCAGGGTGAAACATTTGTCTTAGATGTTTTACTGGTACAAAAAGGTTTCGACCGCATTGTTGCACCATACGCACATAATTTGAAAAAACTGGGCATAGAAACAAGTTATAGAAAAGTCGACTCTTCACTTTATAAACGCAGGCTAGATACTTTTGATTTTGATATGGTGGTTACCAGCTTTTCATCTTCGGTTTCACCAGGCAATGAATTAATGAATATGTTTCATTCCAGTTCTGCCGAATTGAAAGGTTCCAATAACTTACCCGGTATAAATAATCCTGTTGTTGATAAATTAGTAACGCATATTATCCAGGCAGAAAACCGAGAGCAAGTCGTTATTGCTTCACGTGCATTAGACCGTGTGCTGGTATACGGTGAGTATCTTGTGCCGAACTGGTATATTAATTTTCACCGTGTTGCTTACTGGGATAAATTCGGGCTACCTGATACGCAGCCATTGTATTACGATCCAACAAACTGGTTGCTTAAAACGTGGTGGATAAAAAGCAATGGTTAATTGTCAATGGTTAATGAAAAACAAGAGGCAACTGCATTAACCATTAATCATTCACGCGCACCATTAATCATTAACCCTTAACCATTAATCATTAAAAACCCATGTTTTCATACATATTAAAACGCCTGTTATTAATGATTCCAACACTGTTTGGTGTCATGTTAATCACCTTTGCGGTAACACAATTTGTTCCCGGTGGTCCTGTTGAGCAGCTTGTTAGTCAGTTGGAAGGTAAACAAGGGGTAGGAGAAGCAAGCAGTGGTACCAGAGGTTTGTATCGTGGTGCAACAGGTTTAGACGAAGAATATATTGAAGAAATTCGTGTTTTATACGGGTTTGATAAACCCGTGCATGAACGATTTTTTTCCATGATGAAAAACTATTTAAGTTTTGATTTTGGTGATAGTTATTTTCATAATGAAACGGTAATTGATCTGGTTATTTCAAAACTTCCGGTGTCGATAAGTTTAGGTGTATGGAGTTTTTTGATTATTTATTCGACCTGTATTCCACTGGGCATTGCTAAAGCGATTAAAGATGGCAGTACTTTTGATGTTGTCACCAGTACATTAATATTAATCGGTTACTCAATACCCGGCTTTGTGCTTGGCATAACTTTGCTGGTGTTTTTTGGTGGCGGCAGTTTTTTTGATATCTTTCCGTTACGTGGTCTGGTTTCCGATAACTGGGATACACTTCCCTGGTATAGCCAGATTACCGATTATCTCTGGCATATGGTGTTGCCGATAATTTCATTAGTCATTGGTAGTTTTGCGGTAATGACCATGTTAACCAAAAACAGCTTTATAGAAGAGATACGCAAACAATATGTATTAACCGCAAAAGCAAAAGGTCTGTCTGATAATGCTGTGTTGTACCGTCATGTATTCAGGAATGCGATTATTCCACTGGTCACCGGTTTCCCAGCCGCATTTATAGGCGCGTTTTTCACTGGCAGCTTGTTGATCGAAACCATTTTTTCTCTGGATGGTTTAGGTTTGTTAGCTTATGAATCGGTATTAAAAAGAGATTACCCGGTAGTACTAGGTACGCTGTTTTTGTTTACCATTCTGGGTTTGATTGCAAAATTACTGGCTGATTTAAGCTATGTCTTCATTGATCCGCGCATCCATTTTGAATCTGTTGATAAGTAACCAGGAAGTATATTGATGAACGAGATAACTAATAACAATATACTTCCTGGGCTGTCACCTGGTCAGCGAGCGTGGTTACGTTTTAAATCCAATCGTCGTGGATATGTCAGTTTGTGGATTTTTAGCATTTTATTTGTACTGTGTTTTTTTGCAGAAATCTTATCTAACGATAAACCGCTGCTTGTAAACTATGAAGGTGAGCTCTATTTTCCAGTAGTAATCGATTATCCTGAAACAACCTTCGGTGGGGATTTTGAAACTGAAACGGATTACACCGATAACTTTGTTCGCCAGCAATTAACACGCGGTGATAACTGGATGCTTAAACCATTAAATCCATACAATCACAATACCATTAATTTTAACAGCGACTCACCTAATCCAGCAGCACCATCAAGCCAAAACTTACTGGGCACAGATGACAGGGGACGTGATGTATTGGCGCGTGTTATCTATGGTTTTCGTATTTCGGTCTGGTTTTCACTGGCACTCATGGTTATTGGTGTCAGCATCGGTATTGTAGCGGGTGCGGTACAGGGTTATTTCTCAGGAAAAACAGATTTGATTATGCAGCGGGTGATAGAAGTCTGGTCATCCATGCCCGAACTGTATTTACTGATTATTTTTGCCTCCATCTTTCAACCGAGTATCTGGTTGCTGATTATCCTGCTCTCTTTATTCGGCTGGATGGGATTGTCCGATTATGTACGCGCAGAATTCCTGCGTGGCAGAAACCTGGACTATGTGCGTTCTGCCCGGGCAATGGGTTTGTCAAACTACACAATCATCAGTAAACACCTGCTGCCGAACAGTTTAACGCCGGTAATTACTTTCTTACCTTTTAGAATCAGTGGCGCAATACTCGCGCTGACCAGTCTGGACTTTTTAGGTTTAGGCGTACCACCAACAACACCAAGTCTGGGTGAATTACTGGCGCAGGGCAAAGAAAACATAGAAGCCTGGTGGTTGTCTTTAAGTGCGTTTATCGTGCTGGTAGGGACGTTGATGTTGTTGATTTTTATTGGTGAAGCATTGCGTGAAGCGATGGACACTAGAAAAATTTAATTTAAACTTTTAATGAATAATGAATAATGAATAATGAATAATGAATAATGAATAATGAATAATGA
>CAYQXD010000165.1:0-6698 GCA_964421315.1 uncultured Thiotrichaceae bacterium
GCGCATCCACCACAATACCAACCAAAGGTGGATGCGTTTCACTTATCCACCCTACCAACTGCACGCACGGAGCCGTGGCACAAGGATGTGTCGTTAACGAACCTAAGGATGGACTTATTAAGAAGTTACCGAAATGATTACATCAGAAAAATAATGACAAAATAACGGGAGTGTGTCATGTTACAAATCACTAATCTCAGTGTCAGCGTCGAAAACAAACCGATACTCAAAGGCATCAACCTGGAAGTAAAAGCAGGTGAAGTCCACGCCATTATGGGGCCCAATGGTTCCGGTAAAAGCACGCTGGCGAATGTGCTGGCCGGACGCGAAGGTTATCAGCTGGATGCAGGCAGCGTGTTATACAACGGCCAGAATCTGCTGGCCATGCCGGCAGAACAACGCGCTCGCGAAGGCCTGTTTATTGCCTTTCAGTATCCAGTGGAAATCCCCGGCGTCAACATGGTGTACTTCATTAAAGCTGCGGTAAATGCCAAACGAAAATACCAGGGGCTGACTGAATACGATGCCATGGATTTTATGCAGATCGTCAATGAAAAAGCCGCGCTGGTGAAAATGGATGAAAAACTACTGGCGCGCGCCGTCAATGAAGGCTTTTCCGGTGGCGAGAAAAAACGTAATGAAATTTTCCAGATGGCACTGTTAGAACCGCAACTGGCCATCCTCGACGAAACCGATTCCGGGCTGGATATCGATGCCCTTAAAACTGTTGCCGATGGCGTTAATGCACTGCGCAGCGACAACAACGCCATCATCGTCATTACCCATTACCAGCGTTTACTGGACTACATCATACCCGATATTGTGCACGTATTAAGCGACGGGCACATCGTTAAATCCGGTGACAAATCACTGGCGTTAGAACTCGAAGACAAAGGTTATGGCTGGCTTAAGGCCAGTGGGGCATAGTGTGATGAATAACATCCCGTTCGCTGAAAACATACACGCATTAAGCACAGCCTTACCGGGACAGGATCTGCAGTGGCTGCAGCAGGTGCGCGAGAAGGCACTGTTAACGCTGTCAGAAAAAGGCTTTCCCCACAAAAAACACGAAGACTGGAAGTACACCAACATTCAACCACTGCTGGAACAGGAATTCAACTTAAGCGACAGCAGCTGTATCGGTCTGATGATTGATGACATTGAACACCTGTTTCTCAGCCTCGATGAAGACTGCCGTATTGTCTTTCTTAACGGTCGTTTTGCGCCGCAGTTATCCGTGTTCAACCATGATAAGTCACAGTTTGAAATCATCAGCCTGGCAAAAGCCATCACTACACAGCCTGAGCTGTTACAACCCTATCTGGCACGTTATGTTGACCCTGCTGAACATGGCTTTAACGCACTTAATACCGCAGCAATCAATGATGGCCTGTACCTGCATATTTTTAAAAAACAGCAAATCAAACAACCGATACACGTACTGTACCTGACCACCGCGATGGAGGGTTTGCTGGTCTGTCCGCGCAACCTGATATTGCTGGACAACCACGCGCAGGCTACCGTGGTCGAACACTATGCCAGCCTCGGTCATACCGACCTCGATAATAGCAGCAGGCTGGTTGATGCTGTCAGTGAAACCGTACTGGCACTGGGCACAAACCTTGAACACATTAAAATTCAACAGGAAAGTAACCATACCTCACACATCGCCAGTCACACTGTATTACAGCAACGCGATTCCCGGTTTCACTCGACCGTGATTTCAACCGGCGGTAAATTAATACGCAGCGACATCCATACCCGACTGGTTGAACCGGGCAGTGAATGTACGCTCAACGGCTTATACATTGCCGATAAAAAACAGCACATGGATTTTCATACCTTTATCGAACACAACGCCCCGGCCTGCACCAGTCGTCAGGATTACCGTGGGGTGCTCGATGATCACTCACGAGTGGTGTTCAACGGTCGGATTTATGTGCATAAAGATGCCCAGAAAAGTAATGCCCAGCAGAGTAATAACAGCCTGCTGTTATCTGGCAAAGCCGAAATGGACAGCAAACCCCAGCTTGAAATTTATGCCGATGACGTGAAGTGCGCTCACGGCGCAACAGTCGGCCAGCTCGATGAGGACATGCTGTTTTATCTGCGCTCAAGAGGTCTGGATCTGCAAACCGCCCGCAATTTTCTGGTCAAAGGTTTTGTCGGCCAGGTACTGCAGCAGATGACTGATTCCCCTCTGCGCAAGCGCATTGAACAATGGGTGAATCAACGCCTGAATCTGGACCACACTGAAAATAGAGCTGAACAACAGGCTGTACAAGGGGCAGTGCAATGAATGTATCACGTCAAATCTATGAAGAAATGATTCTGGATCACAACCGTGCACCACGCAATTTTATGCGTATCCCACCCGGCCCGCTGTGCAACGCCCACGGTTTTAATCCAATTTGCGGTGACGATTTCAATATCTACCTGCAGGTTGAAAACGGCATCATCAAAGATGCCTCATTTGACGGTGTCGGCTGCGCCATCTCAACTGCATCCGCGTCCTTGATGACCGATGCGGTAAAAGGCATGTCCGTTGCTGATGCACGCGAGCTGTTCAGCGATATACACAACATGTTAACCACTGGCGAAGAACTGGGTAAAAGCTATTTCAAATTAAACATACTCAGCGGTGTGCGCGAGTTTCCTATCCGTATCAAGTGTGCCACATTAGCCTGGCATACCATGAATGCTGCGCTGGATAACATAAAGGAAACCGTGACGACAGAATGAAGCCTAGCCCTAACCCACTATTACCACTATCCTGACCGCAATAGTAGGCATACATAAGACACGTTGCAGACAAGGATGCATGCCTACAAATTCATTTCATGTTGAACAATGCTGTTTATTGACAATGATTCCTGTTTCCTTATCATAAGTAACATGGTTTATACAAATCCTGAATAAATCAGTCGTTGCAATGGCGAGTAAATGCGAAAAAAGGAGGAAGGGGCAAATGGTCATCATATCTCAAATGCTCAACAAATCTTTGTTGGTGCTATATGCGCCTGTCCTACAGCGATTTCTTTTAATACACAAGCATTCTTTAACGTTGATTACTCACCATTTCGTGGTGAAATTCTTATCTAACTCAAATAACGACACGAAGCGATCGAACCTCACCCTGTTATCAAATCAAAATACATTGAAAAGGTTAGGTGGACTCCATGTCAACCAGGGGAGAGATGAAAATGTATAAAATAATTTCTACAATATTCCTGTTATTACTTATAACTGGCTGTGGTGGTGGCAGCAGTGAACCTGCTGCAGGCGGTGGCGGCGACCCTGCTCCAACCGTCAGTGGAACCGCGGCGACAGGTGCCGCTCTTGTCGGTGTTGTCAATGTTTATGGCAGCAACGGTGGCAGCAAGCTCAACGTAGTTATTGACGCTGTTGGCAATTATTCAGCTGATGTAACCGGTTTGACTGCGCCTTTTTTCCTCTGCGCCGTTCCGACCAACAATACGCTACCATCACAATACAGCTGGGCAGATGGACCCGGTACTACAAACATCACTCCGATGACAACTCTGACCCTGTTCTATGCCAATGGCGGCCAGAATCCAGCATCACTGGTAAACACATGGCAAGCGAACCAGGCAAATGTTTCGATGAACCTGCCAGATGCTCAGTCAGCAGTTAATGCCAACTTTGCCGGTATATTCTCAGCAATTAATGCTGCGCTGAACATCAATTTTACAACCTATGATTTTTTCTCAACAGGATTTAATATTGGCGATATTTTTGATCAGATACTGGATTTACTCGGTATTGATCTGAGTAGTGGTACACCGGTCATCATGGTAAACGGAGCAGCATTCACCTTCGATCCCAATATTGATATTAGCGGAATAAATATCGGCGGTTCAGGTGGTGGCTCAGGTGGTGGTACGGGCGTCGGTGTCGCTGGTGTAAACCCTGTAACGCCTCTAACATCTTCAGTAACGCTACCTAATGGTGGCCTGGGAGAATTTACTATAGAAAGCGGTTTTGATGGTGCTATCGAGTTTGTTAATCAATCATTTCAACTATCAAACGGAACGCCTCCAATCAAAGTTGTCGCTGTCCAAAGAGTTCAAGCAGCGGATTTTTCATGCAGTGATGGTACTAACGTTAATGGCGCTTTATCTTCTGATTTTTTAACGGGTGTGGTTAATCTTGATGCGGTGCTAAACAGCCAAAATGTATCTTGCACATCTACTTTCCAGTCTATCTTGCCTGTTACCATAAGCGATGGACAATCAATCGATGGTCTGTTGGAAAATTGGGGAGACGATTTCGACCCTGCTAATGCGGCTCAATCCGGGCTAATAAGTACTACTTGCCCGTCATCAGTCAATGATGATCTTGATATTGATCCTTTTACAACAAGTTGTAATGGTAGCTTTCTTACAAACTATACGGTGACCGACGACGCAGGTGGAACCCATAAGCTTTCTACAAAATTTACCTTCTCAGCTAGCTCTTCAGGCGGTGGTGGTGGCGGCTCTACAGGACTGGGAAGCTTAACCATAAGCGGCGTTGATACAGCAACTATCGGCACCAGCTATGCGCCCACAATCCAGGCCGGTAGCGGTTCGGGCACGCCATTTGCCGTTGCTTGGGCTGGTATAAACATAGGTCAAATAAGCATCGCAGGAACTAGCAGCAGTGAGTTGGCCTCAATCACGTTCAATACTGGACTAGTGATTGGTGGTCAGGTCGTCGTGTACAGCTATGCGCTGAATTGTCTCAGCGCAGGTGTCGATTGCAGTAATCTCCAGGTCAATGAAACAAACAAGCAGGCCTTTTTTAACAATCTTCAAATGCCTCTGTCCGGGGCGCTAAACAATCCTGCAATGGCACCCGTCACACTGAACGGCACTCTGAACTGGGAGTAATTTATTGTTAGGTAAACTCCCCAATATGCCGGGTATGCAGAGGGGACGGATGACTCACCGCCCCCCTTTCAGTGCTGTACTGCTTGATAGCAAACTCGGATAAAAAAAACCTGTATTCATATGGTTTTTTTAAATCAAAATTTAAAGGCTTTATGTTATGAATATAGAGTCACTGAATATCGAAACAACGACAATCAAGTCAACAACAGGCATCGGCAGTTACCTGATTTATGCACTGAAACGTGCAGGCGTTGATCATGTGTTTGGTGTGCCGGGTGATTACATCCTTGCCTTCTACGGCCTGCTAGCAAAAAGTGATATACAACTGGTCGGCACTACACGTGAAGATACTGCCGCTTTTGCCGCCGATGGTTATGCTCGTAACAGGGGTATCGGCGCGCTTGCTGTCACCTATGGCGTAGGAGCACTCAATACCGTCAATGCCATTGCCGGTGCCTATGCAGAATCGTCCCCGGTGGTGGTTATCAGCGGTGCCCCCGGTGTCAAAGAGCAACGTGACGATCCTTTGTTACATCATCGCTTTGGCCCCTTTACTTACCAGCGTGAAATTTTTCAACGTATCACCGCTGAAGCCGTGGTGCTGGATGATCCGGTCATTGCCTTTCGCCAGATCGACCGGGCGCTAAAAATTGCGCGTGAGAAGAGCCGCCCGGTGTACCTGGAATTACCCCGCGACCGCGTGTTATCTGAGGGCATGATATTACCAGAGGCAGAATACGATTCTGTTACCAGTGACCCGGAAGCGCTGGCTGAAGCGATTTCAGAAACACTACAACGTTTGCAACAGGCAACAAAACCAGTGATTGTTGCCGGCGTAGAGCTGCACCGGCGTGGTCTTATGGGGCTGCTAAAACAACTGGTGAAAAATACCGGGTTGCCGGTCGCTGCCACCTTAACCGGCAAGTCGGTATTTTCAGAACGTCATCCACAGTATCTGGGCATTTATGAAGGCGCCATGAGTTCACCCGCCGCCCGTGACTATGTCGAACAGGCTGATCTTATTTTAATGCTCGGGCTGACCTTAAACGATGTGGATACCGGCATTTATTCCGCCCGACTTGATCCAAACCTGATGGTGCGCTCATCAAAAGGCGAAGTGCTGATTAGTCATCACCGTTATGCCAATATCGCGCTGGCTGACTTTGTCACCACACTGGCCAACAAAGCGCAGCGCCACCCAGCCAAATTTCCTGCACTGGAAAACAAACCGGTTTTGCCTGACTTCCCACAAAAGAACACAAAAATCCGTATCGTACGACTAATCGAACGCTTGAATCAAGCGTTAAGCCCCGCCCTGTCTGTGGTCTGCGATACCGGCGACTGCCTGTTTGCATCCATCGAATTACACATGCCAGAACACAGTAATTTCTACGCCTCGGCATTTTACACCAGCATGGGCTTTGCCGTACCCGCCGCCCTTGGCACGCAACTGTCCGACCCCGAACAACGTGCACTGATACTGGTGGGTGATGGCGCTTTTCAGATGACCGGCACCGAACTGTCAAGCCATGCGCGTTTTGGTCTGGCTCCCATCGTCATCGTGTTTAATAATCACGGTTACAGCACCGAACGTTTTATTATGGATGGCCCTTTCAACGACATCAGCGAATGGCGCTTTGACAAACTGGGTCAAGTATTCGGTAACATTAAAGGTTACAACGTGTTTACCGAGGAAGAATTTGATAACGCACTGAAATTATCCCTTGCCAACACCAAACAAATCAGCCTGCTTAATGTTCACCTGCAGTCAGATGACCCCTCACCCGCAATGCGCAGGCTTGGCAT
>CAYQXD010000166.1:0-6631 GCA_964421315.1 uncultured Thiotrichaceae bacterium
GCAACATGGATGTTGCAGTAGAGCGTACATGGATGTATTTACAGCGTCCTGAAAATCAATAACCTGCGTCCTATTCTCAAATTACGCTGAGCAGTTACAATAAAAATTCTATTTTCTTTTTATTTGCGTTCATCTGTGGATAAAATAGTTTTTGATGTTTGATTCAACTAAACCACAAATATACAAAGGCCGTTTCGCCCCCTCACCCACAGGTCCAGTACATTTCGGCACACTAATTGCTGCCGTTGGCAGTTACCTGCAGGCAAAAAAAAATAACGGCAAGTGGCTTATTCGCATTGAGGATGTTGATATCACACGCAAAGTGGATGGCGCAGACCTTGATATTCTTCACACTCTGGAAGCTTTTGGTTTTGAATGGCATGGCGAAATCATTTACCAATCCAGTCAAACCGAATACTACCAGCATGCATTAGAACAACTGATTTCCCAGTCATTAGTTTTTCCCTGTTTATGCTCACGCAAACAACTGACTAAAACAAATAGCAGCAAAATAAATACAAACATATATCCTGGCACCTGCCAAAACCGTCAACTGCCAGAAAAAAAACAGCATGCACTACGACTACTGACAAAAAATAAAACTATCTGTTTCCATGATACTGTAATGGGTAAGCAGTCACAAAATATTGAAAGACAATGCGGTGCGTTTATTATTAAACGCAGTGATAACTTGTTTGCCTATCAGTTGGCCGTTGTGGTTGATGATGCCAGACAAGGCATTAACGAAATTGTACGCGGTGCTGACCTGCTCGATTCCACAGCACGACAAATATATTTACAGCAGGTTCTGGGATATACCACACCGTCTTATTGTCATTTACCGCTCGCCGTAGATGCTGATGGCAAAAAAATCAGTAAGTCAGATGGTGCTACAAAAATCGATGTTAAAAACCGTGAGAAACTGATGTGTAACGTGCTGGAATTTTTAGGCCAGAACCCGCCTGCTGATTTATCAGACTCTAGTATTAACGACATCTGGTCGTGGGCAGAAGAACACTGGGATATTACAAATGTCTCATCAAAAAAACATATTTAGAGATGCCCTTAACCTGTCCTACATCAAAAACAACATCTGCTATTTATGGTAAAAATTCATCTACTAACAACTTAAAAAAACTATCGATGTTTTAATGCACGCAGTGTAAGCTAAGCCCGTGCATGCTAAGCCAAAATATAAAAGCTATTTAAAGGGGAAATCACTGTGCCTGCTATCGAAATAAATTCTGTCCTAACCGAAAATCGCTTGTTCAAACCCAGTGCTGAGTTCACCGAAAAAGCACGTTTAAAGCCCGATGATTTAGCAGCTCTGCATCAACAGGCTGAAGAAGATTACGAAGGTTTCTGGGCGAATCAGGCTCGGCAGCACCTGGACTGGCATACCCCTTTCACAAAAACACTGGATGACTCATCAGCACCGCATTACAAATGGTTCAGCGATGGCACACTGAATGTCAGCTACAACTGCATTGATCGCCATCTGAAAACGAAAGCAAACAAAACGGCCATCATCTTCGAAGGAGAAGCCGGTGACGCACAACATATCAGTTATCAACAATTGCATGATGATGTCTGCCAGTTTGCCAATGCGTTAAAGGCCAAAGGCATCAACAAAGGCGACCGTGTTGTTATCTACATGCCGATGGTTCCAGAAGCCGTGGTCGCCATGCAGGCCTGCGCACGCATTGGCGCTATTCACTCCGTTGTATTTGGTGGTTTTTCTGCTGAATCTTTACGAGACAGAATTGATGATGCCCAGGCGGTCATGCTGATTACAGCCGATGGTGGCACCCGTGGCGGCAAAATTGTCGGACTTAAAGAAGCTGTAGATAAAGCCTTAAATAGCGGCTGTAAAAGCATCAACAATGTCATTGTATTAAAACGCAGTGGACACGAGATAACGATGCAGGACGGCCGTGACACATGGTGGTCGGATGCCATTGCCGGACAGGATAAAACTTGTGAACCAGAATGGGTTGATGCAGAACACCCGCTGTTTCTACTCTATACATCTGGCTCTACCGGCAAACCTAAAGGCATCGTACATTCCAGTGCAGGTTATCTACTCAACGCCGTTACCAGCAATCTGTGGGTGTTTGATTTACAGGATAACGATATTTTCTGGTGTACTGCAGACGTTGGCTGGATTACCGGTCACACTTATGTTGCCTATGGCCCACTGGCTGCTGGCGCGAGCATCGTCATATATGAAGGCACACCGGTTACACCCGATGCGGGTCGCTTCTGGAAAATGGTCGAACAACATAAAATCACTGTTTTCTATACAGCACCAACCGCCATACGAGCATTGATGAGATTCGGTGATGATTACCCGAATAAATACGATTTATCTTCCCTGAGATTACTCGGCACCGTAGGTGAACCCATTAATCCAGAAGCATGGATGTGGTATCACACCATCATCGGTAAAGAGTCATGCCCTATTGTTGACACCTGGTGGCAAACTGAAACCGGCGCTAATGTACTCACCCCTATTCCAGGTGTCACTGCGACCAAACCCGGATCCTGCACTTTTGCACTGCCTGGCATGGCGGTTGATATTGTCAATGAAGAGGGTGAATCAATTACGCAAGCTAACACAGGCGGTTATCTGGTTATCACCAAACCCTGGCCTTCCATGGTAAGAACTATCTGGGGAGATGACGAGCGTTATGTTGATACTTACTTCTCTAAATTTAACGGCCCAGAATTTAACGGCATGTGTTATCTCGCTGGCGACAGCGCACGCCGCGATGAAGATGGTTACTTCTGGATCATGGGACGCATTGATGATGTACTCAATGTGTCTGGCCATCGCCTCGGCACCATGGAAATAGAATCTGCACTGGTGGCCAATGATGCAGTAGTCGAAGCAGCGGTGGTTGGCCGCCCACATGAAGTCAAAGGCGAAGCCATCGTCGCCTTTGTTATTTGCCAGGATGAACGTCCTGTTGGTGAAGCCGCTGAAAAAATGGTTGCTGAACTACGCAACTGGGTAGGCGAGCAAATTGGTGCCATCGCCAAACCGGATGATATACGCTTTGCTGATGGCCTGCCTAAAACGCGTTCGGGAAAAATCATGCGCCGTTTATTAAGAACCATTGCCGCTGGTGAAGAAATCACTTCCGATATATCCACATTGGAAAATGAAGCAGTTGTTGCACAATTACAGGGTGAAACTTAAAGCTTCTCGGTTAAGAACCTATTTATCGCTATCCTCAAAGATAGCGAAGGATGACCGTTTTAATTTCAGGGTGTTTCAATGAAAGAAACCATCCTGAAATTTCTTGGCATCGAACGATATCGTACAGGTCACACCGAAAAACTGGTCTCTGCCTTAGGTGCCTTTTTCAGCATCTACCTGATCTTTTACATCAGTACCTATTTTCTACAGGAGACTTTATCTTATTTAATCGTTGCCTCAATGGGGGCCTCTGCCGTTTTGCTTTTTGCGGTTCCGCATGGCCCACTTTCACAACCCTGGCCACTTGTCGGCGGCCACCTTGTCTCCGCAGTGATCGGTGTCAGCTGCGCTAAAGTTATACCTGACATATTTATTGCTGCCCCTCTTGCTGTAGGCATCGCTGTCGGCACGATGTATTACTTTCATTGCATACACCCACCGGGTGGTGCAACCGCTTTATCGGCTGTCGTAGGTGGCAATACCGTACATGAACTGGGTTATCAGTTTATATTAACGCCCGTGCTAATTAACGTTGTTACCATCATCAGTGTTGCCATTGTCTTCAATTACTTTTTTAAATGGCGGCGCTACCCTATTTACCTTGCACAAAAATATGCCGCTGACAGTAAAACAAAAAACAATTCTACTTATGGCTCCATCAGCCATGAAGATTTTGTGTATGCATTAAGTGAATTTGAATCGTTTATCGATATTTCAGAAAACGACCTGCTAAAAATATACGACCTGGTTACACAACGCCATCAAAGTGAAAATATTCAATACTATGAATTAAAACACGGCCATTATTACAGTAACGGTGAATACGGAAAACTCTGGTCAGTACGCCAGATTGTTGACTGGGCTACTACTGATGATGAAGGTGAAGAAAAACTTATCTACAAAGTTGTTGCCGGTGCCGACAGACGAAATTCCGGTGTTATGACAAAAAATGCCTTTTCACGTTGGGCAAAACACGAAGTGATACGTGACGAAGACAACTGGCGACGGGTAGACAAAACCGAATAAACAACATGAGTATTAATCATTGCATAAGTATTCGCAGTGTGTGCTTTTTAAACTGTCGGTAGCATAGCCTGCCCCCGCGAAGGCGGGGGGATGCTACCGTCAAGCCCCGCTTTGGCAAACATGTGGATATATTTACGGCGTGTTTCAAAAGTACATACTGCGAATACTTATGCAACGCTTTATAGCAGCTAAAGTCTTACCGTTAAAGCACAGCGTTTTAACCAGTTTAAAAACCATCATTGCCTTTAATCACCCTCAGCAGTACAATAATTTTTATTACAGGAGCAATTATGGCTGCCATACTATTCGATCTTGATGGTGTTTTGTATGAAGCCGAAAAACCCGTTGATGGTGCCGCTGACACTGTCAACTGGTTCAATCAAAACAACATTCCGCACCTGTTCCTGACAAATACCACATCTAAATCACGCACAGAGCTTGTTACTAAACTTGCCCGTTTTGGCATTAAATCAAAAATACAAGATTTTCTTACCCCCCCCTGTCGCCGCTAAACAATGGTTGCAGTCAAACAACTTAAACAACATTGTACTATTTGTCCCCAATGCCACCAAAGAAGAATTTTCAGACTTTAATTTAATCGCTGAGCATAAAAATATCACTAATACTCATATTGATGCTGTTGTTATCGGCGATCTTGGTAAACAATGGACATTTAAAATCATGAACCAGATTTTTCGATTATTGACCAATAACCCACAAGCAAAACTTATCGCTTTAGGTATGACACGTTACTGGCGAAGCGCGAGCGGATTGCAACTGGATGTAGGCCCTATGATTAAAGCATTTGAATACGCAACAGGCATCAATGCTATTGTCACCGGAAAACCTGCGATAGCTTTTTTTCAGGCCGCTGTCTGCCTTCTAAGCGAGCAAGACGATATTGTGATGATTGGTGATGATATACGTAGTGATATTGAAGCCGCTCAACAGGCCGGGTTAAAAGCCATACTGGTACGTACAGGTAAATTTACTGAGCAAGACCTTTGTAGTGACATTTCACCGGATGCTATTCTTGACAGTATTGCCAGCTTACCTGACTGGTGGAAAACAAACATAAAAATTACTCAATGAGTGGAAAAAAATAAGGCTAATAGGAGTGAGACCCCATGGTAGGATTTGTTCATTTTTATATGTTGTTGATCAGTTCAGTTTACTCATCATCTCGTAAGATCGTCAACTGACACTGCCCGTCAAAATCAACACACACCTGAACACGAATCGGCCGACAGCAAACAGAACAATCCTCAAAATAATCCTGATCAGTAGCTGAATCATCAATCAATATTTCAATGTCTTCACCACAATAAGGACAGCTAATGTGGCGGTTTAATAGTTCCACAATCAACAGTTATTAACCGTGTTGCTAACGATGTCTAAGATCTAGCAATGACATGGTCAATGCCGGCCAGTATGTGATAATCAATACCGCAACAAACAAAATCAACATAAACGGAATGGTGGCGTAATACAATTCAGTTATCGGTTTATTAAATCGATAACTGGCTATAAATAGATTCATGCCAACAGGCGGGGTGAAGTAACCTATCTGCATAGCGGCAAGGAAGATAATACCAAAGTGTATCGGATGAATGCCATAACCGACAGCAATGGGTAAAGTGAGTGGTACGATGAGTACCAGTGCCGAGAACACATCAAGCATCATGCCCAGTATAAGCAGGAAGATAAGCAGTAACATTAAAAAGGTAAATTTGCTGTCAACATGTTCACGAATGAAGCCAAATAATTTTGTTGGTATTTCTGCATCAATTAAATAGTTAGTTGATGCCAGTGAAACGCCTAAAATAATGAGCACACCACCGACCAGTACCATGGACTCGCGCATAATAGTGGGTATCTGTTTGACTTTTACTTCACGCAATATCAGTACATTAACAATCAATACATACATCACGGCGACTGCTGCCGCTTCTGAAACCGCGAAATAACCACTGTATATACCACCAATTAACAGTATTGGCAGTGGTATTTCCCACATTGACTGCCGCAACGCACTGAGTAGTTTTTTTGAGTCAAATGCAGTTGTGGGAATTTTGTCTCCAACACTTTTGTACATGCTCCATGCCACCAGCAATGCCAACATCAACAGGCCAGGTAATAACCCGGCAATAAATAAATCATCGATAGCAACGGTTTGCTCAAGATCCATCTGTTGCGCAACAACACCATACAAAATTAATGCAATAGAAGGTGGAAATAGCAGCCCTAAACTTCCTGATGAAGTAATCAAACCCAGATTAAAACGTTCGGAATAGCCAGCCTGTTTCATTGCCGGATACAAAATCGCACCAAGCGCAATAATGGTAGCGCCAGAAGCACCGGTTAATGCTGTAAAAAACGCACAGGCAAACAGAGAAACCACGG
>CAYQXD010000167.1:0-6627 GCA_964421315.1 uncultured Thiotrichaceae bacterium
GTTTCTAATCACTGCATCCTGAGTTTTTCGATCCGTGATATAGGGGGACGCTACCTAATGCCAGTAAGTTAACAAGAATATAGCACTTTTCACTGTCATCTCGAACGCATGTGAGAGATCTTGATCCCCATACAATAAGATTTCTCCCTACGGTCGAGTAGTGGTACAGGGACGTACCGTTAACGAACCAAAGGATGGAGATGACAAACTGCCCGTAATATTGCTTAACTTACTGGCATTGGGACGCTACCCTTTTCAACATTTCTACGTAATAAACTTATTGTTCGTTCATTTTCTGGCAAAGCAAGCTATTCTGACCAGACATCACTTGTGATAACTTCTCCCAAACCACCCTTAGCTGTTGAGTGCCGTGCCACCTGGGCAGGGGCAGGACGTAAGGTGCGTAGTGACCTTTGAAGTTTGTAGCTTTGTTCTTTTTACCAGGTTTTTGAGAAATCTATTTCAAGCTTACAGCCTGAAATAGAAAAAGCATAAGTTTCTTGAAAAAAATCACCTACTTTTTGATATTGTCCATTTAACCACTGATAAACTTTAGCTTTTTTAAGTTCTGGATATACAAGGATGTAAGTTTTCACAGCTTCTTTTTGATACAGCTCAAACTTTAAATTCTCATCTCGCTGTACTGAAGAAGGCGAAACCACTTCAACAATTAACTCCGGTGTTCTTGTTAATTTTTCGCCAAGATGATGACAAACCACCAGAACATCCGGTCTTACGACAGTGTCATCCAGGCAATACCAATCCAGCTCAACAAAAGCTTCGCATTTAGCACAGCTACTCAGTTGATTCTCAACCTGGATTAATATTTTTTTCTCAATGCGTTGATGTGAAATACCTGGCGAGGGTGTCATGGCATAAGGAGCACCATAGATTAACTCCCAATCTCCTTTCCACAACTCATAATCCTTCGCGGTATAATGCTCTAAATATGCAAGTGTCATCTCAGTCTGTCTTCTCAAATAAGCTCAGCTGGTTCCAACTTTGTCGAAAACTCATCGGCAACATGACATGAGACAATCTCTTGCAACAATATCTCTCTTCTATCCTTTTGAAAAATGATGTATTTAAGCCCCTTGCTAATAGTACCACTGCCTCCTGAGCTAAACTGCAATGTTCAAACTGGGCTTTCTTTGCAATAACCGATGAATATTATCGGGGAAATCTCTAACTTGTAGTGATGGCATCAACCCAACCCACTTCTTTCCCTTAACAAGAACTACATTATAGTATGTTTTTCCACTACTGTCCGGTTAAATTATCGAATAAATTCAGTTGGTTAGGAATGTCGCCGCCCTCATTTATGTATTCCAGATCGCTAAGCATATGAATTAGATGGTTATTTTCGAACAGGGCCAGGCTCAAAGCCTGGGTTAGGATATAGGGGACACTACCCTTTTAGTGATATAGGGGGATATAGGAGACGCTACCCTTTTCAACATTTCCTGACTTCCGCACTTTTTCCCCATAAACCCCGGCAGAATAAGAATTGTAAAAAAAGTGGGGCACTACTTTTTTAATATTTTTCCAAAATATAAGGAGTGGTGGATTTTTTAAGCCCCATTATTTGATAGATCTTTTTAGCATCCGCTTTAATCGGTGAAGGAATAGCATAACGAATACTTTTTTTGTCACAGTTTAAAATACTGGTCTGCACCGATACCAGTAAGGTTCTAATTACTGCCGGTGATATTTTTTTATATTGTGTTTTAACGCGATATTCTAAATGTCTGGTGAGTAGATAAGCAGCAAAGGAAATGGCAAGGTGGGCTTTAACTCGTGCAGGCTTCCAGTGATAAATGGGTCTGATTTTGGGTGTTATCTTTATCGCATGTTTGGTTATTCTAAAGCTCTGTTCAACTTGCCATAGATTGTTGTATTGGCTGATGATCTCACTATCCGATAACGATTAACGATGAGGGAGCAGTAGGGTCAGTTCTAACATTCCAACATTTAGCAGCACTTTTTGAATTAACACACAGAATAACTGGGGTCAGAATAACTGGGGTCAGAGTAAAATTAAACACGACTCTAAAGCGAAGAACAAACCAGGTTTCTGATTTAATTTTATTTCGACCCATATTATCCTAATTATCGCTCTTCATATGAAATGCCCCTCACAAGATGTTCTTTAATTAATTGATGAATAAAGTCATTTACTTAATCTAAGCTTTTTAATATCAGCAACATTCATGGATGTAATAGCACTGATGACTTCGTCACGGAAACTGGGAATAATTGGGGTCAGAGTAAAATTAATCAACTCTCGCCTGCAAAATGTTCGAAAGGTGCATTTAAAAACGCTAACACACTACATATTTCTTTTCTAAAATCACGTTTGTTACCAGATCTATATTCACTTTCATGTATTCATGCACAATCGTATTTCGTAAGCCGATAATTTTATTCCACTGTTTTAGTTCCTGCAACTGAATACAGCCTTGTAATTCCAATTCTTCAAATAATTAGGGTCAGCGTCAATGGCAGCAAATTAACAACACTTACACTGTCTCGTTAGCGTCAGAATAATCAACAACCAGCAATTATGAGTAAAAAAGCGACGTGGAGCTATAATTCACTTAATGTTTTTAAAGCACCATCAGAAAAGTCAAACAGGGTATTATAGGTCGACTTCTTAACCACCTCTTTAATAATTTCTGGTTCAATATTTAGATAGTCGTGAACCAGGGCATTTCTGATACCAATTATTTTTTTCCACTCAACCTCATTTAAACCTGCTACCCCTTGTTGTGATAACGCCTCAAAAGCGGAATAAGCATCTGCTGGAGCTGTTTTATTTAGGGCATAAACCCAGTGCTTCGCGATTCCGATACAGGCTTCTATCAATATTTGTAATGTTCGCTCAGCCGCTCTATATTCATATCGACTTAAATTACGCTGTTTGGTTATTTCCGTTAGCCCCTGTAATTCGCTCTTTATTTCCGCCAGATGCTCCTGCATTGAGAACAGATAGGTATTATCCATATATAGCCTGCTGATGCTTGTAGTGATATAGGTAATCTATTTCCCATTTTGACATAATGCGCTGTTGTTCTCTGAACTGTCGAGACCGGTTTTTACTCAATAATAATTGACCGCTTTTAAGTACCGACATAGCGATGGGTATCGGCGCAATATTCATATCCAGTATGCTTAGCTCTCCCTCTTTTAGATTTAACTCACGCTGCCATTTCAGGGCGAGCAACTCAGGGCGCAGTCGGCGCTCAAGAATGTCTTCTTCCCACTCTTTAAAAATGACTGCCAAATCAATATCGCTGTTTATATGAGCCGTTCCTTTTGCATGTGAACCGTACAGCCACAGTAATTCAAGGCCTGGATCTTCTTGTGCCAGTTGAATGATTTTATCTTTGAGTTGCTGATAATTTATCATATAATCCACAGGGTTAGTTCTAACATTCCAACATTTAACTATTCCTGATTACCCCCAAGCCTCAGCCATCTTTAAAAGACGATCAGGCATTGGTGACGTACGAACGGCTGCACAAAAATAATGGAGTCAGAGTAACATTAAAGTCGCATTTTAATATCCATGCTTTCATGCATTGCCTGCACTATGTTTATTACATCAGCTAACACATCATAAAAGTCAAGTGATGTGGGTGATAAAGAATTCAGGAGTAGGGTCAGATGTTGATTGCTCATCAACCTAATGTGCTTTTCGATAACTGTCCGACATTGCCATACTGTTTATTTAATTAATTTGATAATCATTGAGCAAAAGGATGTTGCCTAAGTTTTTAGCTTTATTATAATACTTCTTGTCTGCGGTAATTAATAAAGCATCTTTTTCTAATGCCACTGCATGATATAGCGTATCAAATAGATGGTGTTTGAGCGTTATAGCTAACTTGCTGGCCTCCTGGTAGGTTTCTATATTATCCCATACGGGAAATTCAAGAGCACTTAGTAGTTTAATGCTTTGTGCACTGGTTTCTGGCTTGATGCGAGAAAGTACAGCAATAACTTCTGCTTGCCAGTGAATTGGCTGGATAGGCTCAACACTACATACCTGTATATTTTTAAAGAGCTGTATAGCTTGCTCAGTATCTTCTTCATTATCAGGAATAAACCATTTAATCGTAGTGCTCGCATCTACAACGGCTTTCACTTTCTTAATTCTTCTCTTGCTCGGCTTATTTTGTCAATTGTAACGCAGCTTTGTTGGCTGCGGAAGTTAAGAATTGCGTCTACCGCCTGTGAACGCCTCTGTTTTGCTTTTTTTTCTTCAATGGCTTGTTTCATTAAACCAGATAAGATTGCACTTTTGTTTTCTTTTGCAAAGGCAAGATTAAAGGCTTGTTTGATTTCTTCTGGTACGCTGAAATTAACGGTAGCCATTGCTTTCTCCCTTAGTTGTTGAAATATTCAATAATTTAAATGTATCACAACGAAGTCTATGGCGCAATAAAACAAAATAGTCAGAGTAAAATTAATCAACTCTCGCCTGCAAAATGATCAAAAGGTGCATTTAAAAACGCCAACACACTACATATTTCTTTTCTAAGATCGCGTTTACCACCAGGTCTATATTCACTTTCATGTATTCATGCACAATCGTATTTCGTAAACCAATAATTTTCTTCCACTGGTTTAGTTCCTGCAACTGTATACAGCCTTGTAATTCCAACTCTTCAAATAAGTCATACGCACTAATAGGTACTTTTTTGTTGTGTGATTTTAAAATATGTCGCGCCTTCCCTAACCCATGGCAAGAACGGTTTGTTCAGTGATGATATCGGAATCAGGCCATAGATACGGCTTTATTTTCTAAAATGTTTAAAAATGACTGAAAAGTCGAGTTCAAAAGGGCAAATTATATCATCAAACAGGTAGGTTTCAGTATCGCATTCCGCCACTTTTTTAAAATGTCCGTCTTTAAGTTTATAGACTTTTGCTACCAGATCATCTGGATAAATAAGCGTATAGTATTTTACCCCTTCGTCTTCATACATATTAAACTTTAAGCCTTCGTCACGCTTTGCTGTGGAGGGGCTTAGGACTTCAAAAATAATTTCTGGTGTTTTGGCAATATAACTTGGGTTGTTATCATTACAAACAACTGAAACATCGGGCTTAAGAACCGTGTTTGAGTCTAATTTCCAATCTTCATCTATTAATATTTCACAATTTGGGCAATCATCGGTTTTTTGGGATATCTCACTAAATATATAACCCACTAGCATCTGATGATTCTTAACGGGTGCTGGTGTCATTGAGTAAGGTATTCCCGCTATTAGCTCCCAGCCCCCCTCCCAGCGTTGGTAATCTTCAAAGCTGTAATCTGGCAGATCTTGTTGTTTCAGGGTAATCATTGCGATCCTCGTTTACCTAATAATTGGGGGAACAACCGGAATAAATAAAGGTGTCAAAGCCATTAAAATAACTGGGGTCAGAGTAAAATTAATCTGAACTATAGGACACATAACTTAACCACCCCACCATAATATAGGGGGCGCTACCCTTTTACAATAATCTGCCTCTACTAATCTAAGGAACTCGGTGCTTCCACCTCAAAAATCTCCCACAGTGGAACATCTATTCCCTCAAGGCTTTTCAGCGACAACACCTCCTGAGGACCAAATATCTCGGATTCGCCGTACCGTTTGCCCTTCAGGACGAAGCTCTCCACATACAGCTCGACAGGATCTATGATAATGTACTCCCTGACACCGGATTTCTCATAGAGAGATTTCTTTTCTCTCTTGTCTTTAAGCGCTGTTGCCGGTGACAGCACTTCAACAACAAGGTCAGGCGCACCTTGTATATTTGCCTCTGTGATCTTCTTCTCATCACACACAACAATGATGTCGGGTTGCACAACGTCATAATCGGAAAGCACAACATCTGTTGGGGCGACGAAGGGTCTGCATGACTTACCTACAAGTTTATTTCCAACTATGCGGAAAAACGTTCCAGCTACATTCTGGTGTTTAATGCTCGGTGCAGGTGACATGTTATATGCCTCGCCAGCTATTATCTCCCACCGCTCATCATCCGACCATGTCAGGTAATCAGAATAAGTATATTTTTCCACACTTTTTTTTACTACAGCCATTATATTGTCACCCTCTTTGAGCCATCGGAAATAAGCTTTAATATTTGGAAATTACGGGGTCAGTTCTAACATTCAAACACTTAACTATTTATTCTTCACACACTGGATTCAAGTCTTTTTTGCATTGCCTGACTGCCGCCTCGTTTTCTCACTTTTTGAATTAACACACAACATAATCTTTAAACCACATTAACCTCATACAAAAATGTTATTAATTCTGGGGACGCATTACTTAATTCTGCTATTGCTAGATGGCATTGGGGTCATAGATGGCATCAGAGTAAAATCAAACACAGCTCTAAAGCGAAGAATAAACCAGGTTTCTGATTTAATTTTATTTCGACCCATATTATCCTAATTATCGTTCTTCATATGAAATGCCACTCACAAGATGTTCTTTAATTAATTAAATTAATGAATAAGTTATTTACCTAATCTAAGCTTTTTAATATCAGCAACATTCATGGATGTAATAGCGCTGATGACTTCGTCACTGAAGCCATTTTTTATACCATTTTGCACAATTTTTAGTG
>CAYQXD010000168.1:0-6521 GCA_964421315.1 uncultured Thiotrichaceae bacterium
CAAACCGAAGATTTTGATGCAATTAAAATCAGCCTTGCGTCACCATCACAGATGCAGTCGTGGTCTTTTGGTGAAGTAAAAAAACCGGAAACTATTAACTATCGTACTTTTAAACCAGAACGTGACGGTCTATTCTGTGCCAAAATTTTTGGACCGATTAAAGACTATGAATGTTTGTGTGGTAAATATAAACGTCTAAAACATCGCGGTGTGGTTTGTGAAAAATGCGGTGTTGAAGTCACTCAGTCAAAAGTGCGTCGTGAACGTATGGGTCATATTGACCTGGCCAGCCCGGTTGCACACATCTGGTATCTGAAGTCATTGCCATCACGTATCGGTCTGTTACTGGACATGACCTTACGAGAGATCGAGCGTATCCTGTATTTTGAAGCCTTTGTCGTTATCGAGCCAGGTCTGACCACGTTGGAAAAAGGGCAGTTATTAACCGACGAAACTTATCTTGAAGCCATTGAAGAACATGGTGATGAATTTGATGCACGCATGGGCGCAGAAGCCGTTCATGAAATGCTGAAAAGTCTGGTGCTGGAAGAAGAAAAAATAACCATTCGTGAAGGCATGGGTGCAACCAAGTCTGAAACCAAGCTAAAACGTTTGGCAAAGCGTCTTAAGTTAGTTGAGTCATTCATTGCCTCAGGCAACCGTCCGGAATGGATGATTATGACCATTCTGCCCGTGCTGCCGCCCGATTTGCGCCCACTAGTACCACTTGATGGTGGTCGTTTTGCCACCTCTGACTTAAACGATTTATACCGTCGTGTGATCAATCGTAATAATCGTCTGAAACGTTTACTGGAATTATATGCGCCAGATATTATCGTGCGTAATGAAAAACGGATGTTACAGGAGTCGGTAGATGCATTGATGGATAACGGTCGTCGTGGACGAGCTATTACCGGTACCAATAAACGCCCATTAAAATCTTTAGCTGACATGATTAAAGGCAAGCAGGGACGTTTCCGCCAGAACCTGTTAGGTAAACGAGTTGATTACTCAGGTCGATCAGTGATTGTGGTCGGGCCAACACTGAAACTGCACCAGTGTGGCTTACCGAAAAAAATGTCACTTGAATTATTCAAGCCATTTATCTTCAACAAATTACTACGTCGTGGTTTAGCAACAACCATTAAAGCGGCGAAGAAAATGGTTGAGAAGGAAGGTTCAGAGGTTTGGGATATTCTTGAAGGTGTTATCCGCGAGCACCCTGTCATGCTTAACCGTGCGCCAACCTTGCATCGATTAGGTATTCAGGCATTTGAGCCGGTGCTGATTGAAGGCAAGGCCATCCAATTGCACCCATTAGTTTGTACCGCCTTTAACGCCGACTTTGATGGCGACCAGATGGCGGTGCATATACCGTTATCCATTGAAGCGCAATTAGAAGCACGTACTTTAATGATGTCGACCAACAACATTCTGTCACCCGCATCGGGCGACCCGATTATTGTACCGTCACAGGATATCGTACTGGGTCTGTATTACATGACGCGTGAGTCGATCAATGTAGCGGGCGAAGGCATGGTGTTCGCTGATGTGGATGAAGTGCATCGTGCTTATGACAGTGGCGTAGTACATCTGCAGGCAAAAGTTAAAGCCCGCATTAAAGAGGTGGTGTTTAATGATGAAGGTGAACTGGTAGAAAAATACACTATTATTGATACCACTGTGGGTCGTGCCATTCTTTCTGAAATTATTCCAGCGGGCATTCCTTATGAATTAGTCAACCAGGATCTGGGTAAAAAAGCCATTTCAAATTTGATTAATTCCTGTTACCGCCAGGTGGGATTAAAAGAAACGGTTATTTTTGCAGACCAGCTTATGTACACCGGTTTCAGATACTCAACCGTTTCAGGTATTTCAATCTGTATTGATGACATGGTTATCCCTGAAGAAAAAGGCGCATTGCTTGCAGACGCGGATGCAGAAGTAAAAGAAATTCAGGAGCAATATGCTTCCGGTCTGGTGACTAACGGTGAGCGATACAACAAGGTGGTAGACATCTGGTCACATGCCAATGAAGCCGTGGCGAAAGCCATGATGGATAAACTCAGCACCATGGACGTTGAAGATGCTGATGGCAATATTGTTAGCCAGCCTTCATTCAACAATATTTTCGTGATGGCTGATTCCGGCGCTCGTGGTTCAGCCGCGCAGATTCGTCAGCTAGCTGGAATGCGTGGTTTGATGGCGAAACCGGATGGTTCAATTATTGAAACACCAATCACCGCGAACTTCCGCGAAGGTCTTAACGTACTTCAGTACTTTATTTCTACTCACGGCGCCCGTAAAGGCCTGGCAGATACTGCGCTGAAAACAGCAAACTCAGGTTATTTAACACGTCGACTGGTCGACGTGGCACAGGATATGGTTATCCTGAAACAGGATTGTGGCACTGAAAAAGGCATGTTTGTCCAGTCCATCATCGAAGGTGGTGACGTGGTTATGCCATTGAGCGAATTAGTGCTGGGTCGTGTGGTAGCGCGCGATGTGGTTAATACCGATGATGAAGTACTGATCGCACGTGGCACTCTGCTGGATGAACAATGGGTGGAGCAGTTAGATGAACTAGGTGTTGACGAAATATTTGTTCGTTCGGTTATTACCTGTGAAAATAAGCAGGGTGTATGTTCCATGTGTTACGGTCGTGACCTTGCTCGCGGCCATCTGGTTAATCATGGTGAGGCGGTTGGTGTTATTGCCGCACAGTCCATCGGTGAGCCGGGAACCCAGCTGACCATGCGTACCTTCCATATTGGTGGAGCTGCGAGTCGTTCAGCGGCAGCTAACAGTATCAGTGTTAAATCTACTGGTACTATACGTTTGCATAACATAAAAGTGGTACCACAAAGCAGTGGTAACCTGGTGGCGGTATCACGCTCAGGTGAATTAGGAGTTACTGATGAAAACGGTCGCGAGCGTGAGTTGTATAAAATTCCGTATGGAGCCGTCATTTCCGTTGAAGAAGGGGGTGCTGTCAGCGGTGGGCAGGTTGTCGCCACCTGGGATCCGCATACCCATCCGATTATTACCGAGGTAGCAGGTAAGGTTAAATTTACTGATTTTGCTGAAGGTATTAGTGTTCAGAAAGAAACCGATGACATTACCGGGCTATCATCCATCGTGGTGATTGATCCAAAACAGCGGCCAACAGCGGGCAAGGATATGCGTCCATTGATGACGTTGGTGGATGAAAAGGGTAATGATCTTAATATTGCCGGTACCGAGCAAGCAGCACGGTACTTCCTGCCATCCGGTGCGATTATTAATATCGAAGACGGTAATGACGTGTCGGTGGGTGATGTTATTGCACGTATTCCACAGGAATCGAGTAAAACCCGTGATATTACTGGTGGTCTGCCACGAGTTGCTGACCTGTTTGAGGCGCGTAAGCCGAAAGAACCAGCGATTATGGCAGAAGCGTCTGGTGTGGTCAGTTTTGGTAAAGAGACCAAAGGTAAACAGCGACTGGTAATTACCAAAGACAGCGGCGAGTCGATTGAAACACTGATTCCAAAATGGCGCCATATTAATGTGTTTGAAGGTGAACGTGTGGAGCAGGGTGAGGTAATCGCTGATGGTGAACGCAGTGCACATGATATCTTGCGTCTGCTGGGTGCAGAAGACTTAGCAGAGTATCTGGTGAATGAGATTCAGGATGTTTATCGCCTACAGGGTGTAAAAATTAATGATAAACATATCGAAGTCATCATTCGTCAAATGTTACGTAAATGCGAAATTATTGAAGGTGGCGACTCCAGGTACCTGAAAGGTGAGATTGTTGAACGTGCACGTGTCATTGATGAATGCGCACAACTGGAAACGGAAGGCAAAGAGCCTGCTATCTTTGAGCCAATACTATTAGGTATTACCAAAGGTTCGCTGGTGACAGAGTCATTCATCTCAGCAGCTTCATTCCAGGAAACCACTCGTGTATTGACCGAAGCCTCGGTGCGTGGTGGCAGCGATCCTTTACGTGGTCTGAAAGAAAACGTTATCGTGGGTCGTTTGATTCCAGCAGGCACCGGTCTGGCCTATCATGAAGAAAGGCAGCGCCAGCGCACTGCAGACATTGAAGCTGCTTTCATCACTGAAGAAGAAGCCAGTGTAGAATTAAACGCTGAGGTGACAGAAGAGCTTGATGATGCTGAAGTGCCGACAGAAATTATTGAAACTACCGATTCAACGGAAACCAACGAAAACTAAGAAGCAGAAGCTGAGCAGCCAAAACAGGGTGCTTAAAAAGCTATTTCTTGACAAGCCCTTAATTCGTGGTGAGCAGGGGAGTAACCATATATGTTCCAGAGCTACATGTATCAATCAGCAAACTAAAAGAAATCTACAATGCCACGTATCCTGCAGCGCGATTAAAAAAGAGTGGAGAGAAATAAAATCCGTGTTAAAAGAGTTCAAAAGTGCTATTGTTTAACAATGTTAAACAAACGAGGTGAGCCATGTTAGGCGTTCGATTAGAACCTGAGCTGGAACAACGTCTGGCAGTGTTGGCGAAAAAAACCAAAAGATCAAAAAGTTATCTGGCTAAAGAAGCTTTGCGTGATTACATCGACCGATTAGAAAAGCAGGAGCAGCGGCGACAAGAAACCCTGGAACGCTGGGAAGTTTATGAACACAGTGGTGAAACCATTGAGCATGATGCGATGGTGGACTGGCTGGAATCGTGGGGAGACGATAAGGAGAAGCCGTGCCCGACTATAAAATAGAATGGTTACCCGAAGCCACAAAAGATGTTGTTAGACTGCGAGAGTTTATAAAAAAAGAAAATCCCAGAGCCGCAAAAAAAGCCGGTCAACGAATACTTGATGCTGTTAATTTATTGACTAAAAACCCAGAAGCTGGAATGCTAGGCCCTGACGAAGACTGTGTGGCGTTTAGAGATTTATATGCTCCCTTTGGTAAAGGAGGATACACTGTCCGTTATCGCATTAAACAACAGACCGTCATCATCGTCCGAGTCTGGCATAGCCGAGAAGAGCGTGTCTGATAAAACCAGGGGTCTGACCGAGAGCAGTGGTGCATAGCCTGCCCCGGACGTGATCCGGGGGACGCACCGTTGACGAACCTAAGGATGGAATAGAGAACCTACTGCGGAAAAGCCCTTTTGGTCAGATTTTCCGATTAAATTGTTCAGCGCATCCGTGTGCTTCATCCCTTCGAGGCTTACGCGAAAACTCCATCCTTTGGTTCGTAAACGGTGAATCTTCGCACCGACTACTCGCTACATTTAATCTAAAAATCTGACTCAAAATGGCTTCCCTTCACTACGATTTCTATTCCCTGGCAAGCTCTCAGGTTAGCTGTGCATAGGTAAGTTCGTCATCTTGATTTTTTCTTGACATCTGCTACCCCCCCCCCTGTAGCATCCTTATCTAAATAACACACTGAGTATCTACTAATAATTTAATTAAATCGTAATAAAGACATCTGATTAGTCAGTAGTCTTACAGAGTGCTTGTGTGTGTTGTACTGTTAGGCTTTTTGATGGCTCTGGCAAATTGCTTAACACATAATAAACTCAGAGCAAATACAAGGAGAAGTAAATGAGTAATATAAAACGTAGCACTGTTTTTAAATTAGTTTGCGTGTCGGCAATATCGGGGATGTTATTGACAGGCTGTACTGAAGACAGTCGTTTAAGTAATAACCCTGATCCAACGGTTGAGTATAAAGAGAATGTTGCAGGAGAGAATAATCTTGCACAATACGGTAATGCAGACTGGCTTTATCAGAACTATTTTGGTGAATATGGTTTGCCTGATGTACTAAAGGACGAGCTGATGACGGTATTGATGATGCTGGCTAATGGCTTTGCCTTGCAGCACTCTCGCGGTGAAGATGTGGAAGCATCAATATCAGAGCTGCATACTGCCATGCAAATGATGTACCACTCAGGGCAGTTGGGTTCGAGTGTTCAACAAATGCTGGAGCAACATAATACCGAGGTTTATAACGCCACAAAAACTGTGGTTCTCACGGAGACTCAAATTGAAGAAATTCTACTTAATAATCCATTAATCCTTAGTGAAGAAGCACAAAAAAATGTAGATGAATCCAATAGACGGCATGAAATGTTTTTAAAAGAACAGGAGCAACTGGTTATAGATCATAATCTGCCTTATGCCTTGCCCGATATGCCGGTTAAATATTTAATTATTGGCCCAGATCAATTTTGGTTTGGTCGTTGGCTTAGAAAAAGAGATAGAAATAACAACAATAACCCAGCAAAACCCAGGCATAAAAACATTGACAGTTGGGCGTGGAGTTCTGCTGACATTATCTGGACTAATGCACTTTCTGGCATTGGGCATGTGGGTATGGTGAGCGTAGAGGGTTGGGATAACGTAAAGGTTGTTGTAGATGCAAATAACCCATGGGGCGTAAGAGAACATAGAAAAGGGTTAGATAACTGGGCAAATACAGGTGGCTGGAGTCTTATTGAAGGCTGGCGTTTCGTAGCCTGGGAATCAAGCTGGTTTATTGATGAAGAA
>CAYQXD010000169.1:0-6443 GCA_964421315.1 uncultured Thiotrichaceae bacterium
AAGTTTGCCCAGTCTTTTTGTTGCCAGTTCCACTGCATGAGTTATAAACCTCTTTTCTATAACTCATAATAGCATGTAATAGTGAGCTATAGAAGCCAATTCTATCACTCATTCCTCAATGAGGGTGTTGTTCAAATAACTGCATTTGAGGAGCTGTATTGGGGTTAGATAAATCGGCATCGGTAAAATCACCCTCTGCAAGCGTGCAAAAGCCCACGCCCTTGCTTTCACAATCTTTCATGAAAGTTACAAATTCATGCAAAGCACAGGGAACAACATTTATACCGCAGGCAATAAGCGTATCGCCTTCATTTAGTTCTTCAAGGCACCCTGGAAACCGACTTTCACCAATAATTATTCGCTTGCAGCCAGCTTGTTTTAAAGCCTTTATTTGGTTAACTGTATCGGTCATACCAACTTCACCGCAGGTATAGCCCAAGATTAATGGTTTATATTCCATGTCTAGTTTACCTCATTCAAGCAAAACGCCTGTTATAAGAAGCTTCTTAATATGTTCATCAATTGCATCTATCGCATCACTTGTTAATGCAAGATTAGTTTTTTCTTTTCGCCAAACATCATGAAAACGCTCAACGGTCTCACTTGCTGTATCTAATACCAACTTTTCAGGCAATCTTGCTTTAGCGGCAAGATGAGATAATTCATCCATAGAAAACGCATCAAAGCGATTGCTTCTACTTACCTTCAAAGCCATTTTTTCGTCTTTAATATAAGCAATTGTCGAAACAAAATCATACGCTGGCGATATTGAAGGCATTTGCGGGTCTTTATAAATCAACGACCAGTTCTTCAAATGCATGTCTGCATTACCAATTAGGACATTAAAAACCAGCCTTCGAATAAATTCTTCTATGTCACTTTCTTGCCCTTCAATACCTATTACCTGAGCAATACGGCGCATTGTTGCTTTTTTATATTTATCAACGGGCCTAACACCAAAGATTTGTGCAAAATCTTCAATATGAACGAGTGATCCCCGATTATTTTCATCAAAGCCATTCCTGTCAAAGCGTTTGATAATGAAGGCACTGTCTCCAAACTTCTCAATGCCTGATGGAATGTCCGCAATGTCTTGTATATCAATTAAGCTGGTTTCTGGAACATCCATTCCTATCTTTCTTGCCAGATCCATCATAGAAAATTCATTTTCAGGCAAATGATCAAATCGACTAGAAGGCAGTTTTACAATCCATGAGCCTCCCGCTCCACTTGCAGGAATAGTTAAACCTCCAGACGTATTCTTTACCGCTGAAAATTTTAATTGCACACCAGCTAATGAAAAGCGTAACGCCCCCTCTTTCTGCAGCTCTTCATCATCTGTTGGTTCATTTACGTTTGGGGGTAATGCTTCACCATCAGCTGGTTCAACGGTTACCGCTCCAGGTAAATCTTGTCCTAACACCCAAAGTAAAAAGAATTCACGATCAGGGTTTACATTAGCGCGCTCTGCCAAATAATTTCGCATTTCAGCTTCTGGCAGGAGATTAGAAAAAAATGGAATGAGCTTAGTTTGCGTTGGATTAAAATCAGTTATCAATTCACCTAATGTGTCTTTAAAGCCAAGACTTAATATTGGGCGTTCGCTATCTTCAATATATTCTTGCGTAAAAGCAAACAATGAGCGATCACCACCAACATCGGTAATTGTTGCAATTAATTTACCGTAGAGTAGAACATTTAAAGTGGATACATTACTCATCATCCAACTCATTATCTAAGCTATAAGCGGGCAATGCTTGAACACGTTTTGTCTTATTCATAACATCGGCATTGATGGTTTCGCGTACAATAGATTGTACAGCGGGAACAGCTTTTCGAGGTACAAGTTCCAGCTCAAGATCAAGCGTTCGAGCAAGTGCAACGAGACTAGATACACGTAAATCAACAGCGCCATTTTCAATTTTAGAAATGTGACTTTGAGGTACGCCCGATTTCATGCTCAGCTCTCGCTGACTAAGCCCCTTAGCTTTTCTAGCCCCTTTAAGGCTTTTGAGTATTTTATCGTTTAAATATGACATTATGATCTATCTTTCTATATCGCCACACACAATATATATAGTTTAATATATCATAAATCGCAGGTCCTACCAGGAAAATTATATATAATGATATATTAAATAATCTTAAGTATATACTATTATATATAATATATTATCTAATGAATTTAATTAGCCAGATATTTAGCCAGAATAATCGCATCCTCCCGCCCATTATTATCAGCAGGATAATACGCTTTACGCACACCTAATTCGTGAAAGCCTTCCGAGTTGTACAGTTGTAGTGCTGCGGTGTTTGAACGGCGCACTTCAAGCAGCACCATGTCAACATCGGTCTGGTTTGATTTTTTAAGTATATGGTGCAATAAGTGGCGACCCAGCCCTTTTTTCTGATAAGTCGGTTCGATGCAAATATTCAGGATATGTGCTTCGCCCGGTGACAGCATTACAATGCCATAACCAATGATTTCTTTATCCAGCGTCATCACCCAGGCGTTATAGCCAACACGCAGGCAGTCTCGAAAAATGCCGAGAGTCCAGGGGTGCGGATAGGCTTTTTTCTCAACAGTAAAAACCGCTTTCAAGTCGGTATAACTCATGGTGCGTATGTCTACCAGCGCACTCCTTTTTTCATTCATGTTTTGATGACTTACTGCCATGCATTATTACCAGCTCAATATGATTATGATGCCAGTATTTTTTGCAACTGTTGCAAATCTGCCCAGGCTTTTCGCTTGTTCGCAGGCTGTTGTAACAGCTCATGCGGTGAGTAACTAACGAACACGGGTAACGACTCTATTTTAAATTGTGATGCTGCATTCATTTTCCGCAATTCATCTAGAGGCATACTTTTCTGTAGTAAACAATGCACGGCGGCTTCACCTAAAACAATGAGTTGTCTGGGCTGTATTAACTGAATTTTCTGCTGTAGATATGTAAGGCAGTGTTGCATTTCATCTTCTGTAACGCGGTGGCTTGCAGGCACATGGTGTTTTAATAATGACGTAATATAAACGTCTTCGATGGCTACATTGATGGCTGCCAGCATTTTAGCAAACAAAGCATTGGCTTCACCGCTACAAACTTTGTCCGTGTTATTGTCATTGCTATCGTCATGACTATCGGGGGCAAAAAACACAAACATTAAATCTGTTGTGGTTGCGCTACTTCCATGTACCGGGGGTTCAGTAGACACTGCTTGTCCGGTCTCCGCCTGACCATCCTCAGTAGTATTTAACTGCCAGCACTGAATACCCATTACATCCAGATAATAACGGCGAGTGTTTTCATCCATTACAGGCTAGGAGCTTGTCCGAGAATAGAAATCGTAGCGAGGGAAAGCTGGTTCGAGTCAGATTTTTTCATAATTTAAGGCGAATATTGAGTATATTTAACGAAAAATATGGAGAAATCTGGCCGAATCCAGCTTTTCCGCAGTAGGTTCTCTATTCTCGGACAAGCTCCTAGACATCACCCAGTTGCGGGTGGGCTCGGTCATCGACTTTCTCCAGTTTATTCAGCGCATTTATATAGGCATTGGCTGAGGCGATAACAATATCGGTATCTGCACCCTGACCGCTAACTATGCGACCGGCTTTCTCCAGTCGCACGGTTACTTCACCCTGCGAATCGGTGCCACTGGTAATATTATTAACCGAATAAAGCTGTAGTTGCGTATCACTATTAACCACACTTTCAATTGCTCTAAATGAGGCATCAACAGGGCCACCGCCAGTCGCATTGGCGGCAACCTCATTACCACCAATTTCCAGCACCATTGATGCTGTTGGCGTTTCACCCGTTTCTGAACACACGTGTAGGCTGATCAGTTTGTAGTGTTCGTTTTCTATGCTCCAGTTTGTATCTGCCACCAGGGCACGCAAGTCTTCATCAAAGATCTCATGTTTTTTATCTGCAAGCTCTTTGAACCGGGAAAATGTTTCGTTTAATTCCTGCTCAGAATCAAACTCGATATTCAACTCTTTTAAGCGGCTCCTAAAGGCATTGCGGCCGGAATGTTTGCCCAGTACCATGCGATTATCGGACCAGCCTACATCCTGGGCGCGCATAATCTCGTATGTCTCACGACTCTTTAAGATGCCGTCCTGATGAATGCCTGATTCGTGGGCAAAGGCATTGGCGCCGACAATAGCTTTATTGGGCTGTACTGGAAAACCAGTAATGCCTGAAACCAGTTTTGAGCAGGGTACAATTTGGGTGGTATCGAGACGGGTATCACAGGCAAAAACATCCTGACGGGTACGCACCGCCATCACAATTTCTTCCAGCGAGGCATTGCCGGCACGTTCACCCAGGCCATTAATGGTACATTCAACCTGACGCGCGCCATTTAATATTGCGGCCAGTGAGTTACCCACGGCCAGACCTAAATCATTATGACAATGTACCGAGAAAACAGCTTTATCTGAATTTGGAATGCGTTCTAACAAAGTGCGGATTAATTCGCCGAATTGATGCGGAATGTTATAACCCACGGTGTCAGGAATATTAATAGTCGTCGCACCGGCATCAATGACCGCTTCTATGATGCGACACAAAAAATCGGTTTCCGAGCGACCCGCATCTTCCGGTGAAAACTCAATATTATCGGTAAACTGTCTCGCCATTTTTACCGAAGCAACCGCCTGCGTCAGTACATCGTCTGGCTGCATACGCAATTTCATTTTCATGTGAATCGGTGATGTAGCGATAAAAGTATGTATGCGCGAGGATTCCGCAGGTTTTAATGCTTCACCGACACGTTTAATATCTTTTTCCAGTGCGCGCGCCAAACCACAAACAGTACTGTCTTTAATAGCAGCAGCAACCGCTTTTACCGACTCAAAATCACCAGGGCTGGCAACAGGAAAACCGGCTTCGATAATATCAACCTGCATTTTCTCCAGCGCTTTGGCAATACGGACTTTTTCATCTTTTGTCATGGAAGCACCGGGACTCTGCTCACCATCACGCAAGGTGGTATCAAAAATGATTAACTTTTCTTTACTCATGACCTGACCTTCAAATCAATGTTTTTATGGGTCTTATTAGTGAACGCGTATTCTCCTCGCCAGGAATCATGTATTTGCCCTAAGGCAGGAGAAGTAATAAGAAGTCTAACAGGGATGTCACAGCCAGTGCAGGCACAATAGAAGTACGTGCTACAGCAAGATCAGATTGTGGTGTGAAATATTTCATGTGCAATAACTATAGCGATAAGTCAGAAAATATACAAGCAAAAAACACCTTCTCAATAAGCTCCTACATGGATAAACAGAATATTCAGGATGTGTAGTACGTAGATCTGCAATAGTGGCACATATAGTTTTCGACACTGAGACCACAAAGCTCACAGAGCAACATCTCGGTATTCTCTGTATAAAGTTAAAAATGTGGTTGAGTTTCAGGTTGATATGAATACACTATGCACAATATTTTCAGGTGAATAAATATGATTAAACAGGCGCTTATACTACAGGATCACATTCGAACATTACATGACAACCGTTTATTTGAGTTTTCGGTTATCGCCATTATTCTTTTGTCGGCATTGTTAATTGGTGTTAAAACCTATGACTTTGACCCCATTTTTATCAATGCGTTAGCATTTTTTGATGTTGCTATTACCGTTTTTTTCCTGTTTGAGATCGTTTTGCGCTTCATTGCCTGTCAGGATAAAAAACGATTTTTTAATAGCGCCTGGAATGTTTTCGACACCTTAATTGTCACCGTCAGCCTGTTACCCTTCGATGAAAGTGAATTTGCATTTTTGGCACGTTTAGTTCGTGTTTTTAGGGTGCTACGCCTGATATCCGTTATCCCCGAACTTAGAGTACTGGTTAACGCCTTAATCAAATCACTACCGTCTATGGCTTATGTGTTGTTGCTCATGTTTATTCTGTTCTACATGTATGCCGCCGTCGGCAGTTTTTTGTTTGAGGCTATTAACCCAGTGCTGTGGGGTGATATTGCTATTTCAATGTTAACCTTATTTCGAGTCGTCACCTTTGAAGACTGGACCGATATCATGTATGAAACCATGAGTGTTTACCCTCTATCATGGGCCTATTATTTGTCATTCATCTTTTTTAATGCTTTTGTGTTTTTAAACATGATGATTGGTATCGTCATCGGTAAAATGCAGGAAGAAGGTGATCTGGAACAGGCATCGGAACATGCCGCAGAAGTGAAAGATACGCATAATTTATTACAGGAGATTAGCAATCGTCTTGATAAAATTGAGAAAAAAATAGACTAACGGATAATTACGAATTACTAATTACTAATTACGATTAACAGCGATTGCGGTTTCTGACGTGGTAAAAAAATACAACTGTAGTTGCTACTGTAAGCAATAAATGCGCCAACCAGTAATTCGTAATTCGTAATTCGTAATTCGTAATTCGTAATTCGTAATTCGTAATT
>CAYQXD010000170.1:0-6346 GCA_964421315.1 uncultured Thiotrichaceae bacterium
CTATCATCCAAAGCAAAAAAGTTTGCATTATTGGTTATGGCTCACAGGGTCACGCGCATGCAAATAATTTACAGGACTCAGGCGTTGATGTTTGTGTTGGCTTGCGCGAAGGTTCCACCTCTGCAGCAAAAGCTGCGACTGCTGGCATCACAGTAAAATCGATTGAAGATGGCGTAGCATGGGCAGATGTGGTTATGGTGTTAGCTCCTGATGAGCATCAGGCAGCAATCTATAAAGAGCAGATTGAACCTAATATTAAACAGGGTGCTGCCATGGCTTTTGCCCACGGCTTTAATATTCATTTTAAAGCGATTAGTCCGCGTAGCGATTTAGATGTCATTATGATTGCACCCAAAGCACCCGGTCATACAGTGCGCAGCGAATTTGTAAACGGCGGCGGTATTCCTGATTTGATTGCGATTTCGCAAGATGCTTCAGGCAAGGCAAAAGACATTGCATTATCTTATGCTTCTGCTATTGGTGGTGGCCGTACTGCAATTATTGAAACCTCATTCCGCGAAGAAACAGAAACCGATTTATTTGGTGAGCAGGCAGTATTATGCGGTGGTGCTACCGCATTAGTACAGGCTGGTTTTGAAACCCTGGTAGAAGCCGGTTATGCCCCAGAAATGGCTTACTTTGAATGTTTGCATGAGCTAAAACTGATTGTTGATTTAATGTATCAGGGCGGTATCGCTGACATGCGTTACTCTATTTCAAATACTGCGGAATACGGTGATGTCACCCGCGGCCCACGCATTGTGAATGAAAATACCAAAGCCGAAATGAAGAAGATCCTTGAAGAAATTCAAAGTGGTCAGTTTGCTAAAGAATATCTGGAAGAAATGCACTCTGGCGCAAAAAATCTGGAAGCATTACGCAAAAAAGGCCGTGAGCATAAAATTGAAGAAGTCGGTGCTAGCTTACGTGCCATGATGCCATGGATAAAAGCTAACAAGATTGTTGATAAGAGTAAAAATTAATTACGTGTACGAATTACGTGTACGAATTAGATATAGTAAAAAGTGCGAATGTCATCTCGACCGGATGGGAGAGATCTTAAATGCGCCGTGGTATAAGATCTCTCCCCCTGGTCGAGATGACAAATGGTCAATTCGTAATTCGTAATTAGTAATTCATAATTCATAATTCATATAATGGATACATCACCAGAACAACCCGTCAAAAAACGCAGGCGCGGTATTTATTTGCTGCCTAATCTGATTACCACGGCAGGATTATTTGCCGGTTTTTATGGCATTGTAGCTGCCACCCAGGATAAATTTGAATATGCAGCGGTAGCCGTTTTTATTGCCATGATTCTGGACGGGCTTGATGGTCGTGTTGCGCGTATGACCAATACCCAAACCGAATTTGGTGCCCAGTACGACAGTCTGGCAGATATGGCATCATTTGGATTAGCACCTGCGTTGGTAATGTTTGAATGGTCTTTATCTTCATTGGTGGATGTGAGTTATACACTGGGTAAACTGGGATGGCTGGCGGCGTTTTTATATGTTGCCTCGGGCGCATTACGCCTGGCACGTTTTAATACCAGAGCGAGTAATACCGACAAACGTTATTTTCAGGGTTTGCCCAGTCCGGCGGCCGCTGCCGTTGTTGTTGGTTTTGTCTGGGCGTGTTTTGATAACGGTATTAAAGGTGAAGAGGTATCAATAATCGCGTTAGTGATTATTGTGTTTGCCGGTGTCATGATGGTGAGTAATGTTTCCTATTACAGTTTTAAAGATATCGATTTTAAAAATAAAGTCCCTTTTATGGCGATGTTAATTGTGGTTATGATTTTTGTGTTTGCCGCAATTAATCCGCCAATTACTTTATTCGGTTGCTTTATGCTTTATGCCTTGTCCGGACCGGTAATAAGTATTACACGACGTTTTAGGACGCGTCGTTTTAAATCATGACGTTTTAAAACAGGCGGCAAGGCAGAATAAAGCACCCACACAAGGCAATAAAAATGGATGTAACCCATATCGTAACTAACGCTGAACTGCAACTGGCCAATGATTTTATAAAACATACTGGCAACAATATTTTTCTAACCGGTAAAGCGGGTACCGGTAAAACCACCTTTTTACACAATCTAAAAGAAAACACGCCCAAACGCATGATCATCACGGCACCGACTGGTGTGGCAGCGATAAATGCAGGTGGTGTCACTTTACATTCTTTTTTTCAAATGCCATTTGGCCCTTTTGTACCGGGCAGTGAAGCGCAACAACAAAGCCAGCGCCACCGTTTCAGCGCCGATAAAATCAACATTATCAAAAGTCTTGATCTTCTGGTTATTGATGAAATCAGTATGGTGCGTGCTGATTTGCTTGATGGTGTTGATGCCGTGCTGCGTCGTTACAAACATAAGAACCAGCCATTTGGTGGCGTACAATTGTTAATGATTGGAGACCTGCACCAGCTTGCACCCGTGGTCAAGGACGATGAATGGGATCTGCTGAAACAGTATTATGATTCAGTCTATTTTTTTAGCAGCAATGCTCTCCAACAAACACAAATGATCAGCATTGAGCTGAAACATATATATCGTCAGTCCGATGCACATTTTATTGAGTTGCTAAATCGTGTGCGTGATAACCGGCTGGATCATGACACCTTAGAAGCGCTTAACACAAGATATAAACCAGCATTCCAGGCAGATGAAAACAATTACATCACCTTAACCACGCATAACCGCAGTGCAAATAATATTAATGATAAACATCTGCAAAAACTGGGCGCAGAAGCGTTTGTTTTTCAGGCAGACATTGAAGGTGATTACCCGGAATATAATTATCCAACAGCTGAAAAATTAATCCTGAAACAAGGTGCGCAGGTGATGTTTGTGCGTAATGATAGCTCGGCAGACAAATGTTATTTTAATGGCAAGATTGGCACGATTACAAAAATTGATAAACACAGCATTACGGTAAAATGCCCTGATGATGAAAGTGAAATCCTGGTAGAAAAGGCGAGCTGGAAAAACATAAAATATGCACTGGATGCAAAAAGCAAAGAAATAACAGAACAGGTAATGGGGAGTTTTTGTCAGTACCCTTTACGTCTGGCATGGGCAATTACTATCCATAAAAGCCAGGGTTTAACCTTTGAACATGCCATTATTGATGCTAATGCGGCTTTTTCCCATGGGCAGGTTTATGTCGCATTGAGCCGATGTAAAACTTTTGAAGGCATGGTGCTGAGTACACCTATTACCCGACGCTCAGTAAAAACAGATAGTACCGTGGCGCAATTTGTGCAACATGCCAGCCAGAACTCACCAACGCAGGAGCAATTGAACAATGCAAAAATAGTCTATCAACAAAAATTATTATTGGCGTGTTTTGATTATCAAACGCTGCATTTTAATTTAAAAAAACTCAGTAACTTATTACGACAAAACAATAAGCTCATTCAGTTTTCCGGTTTTAAAAAACTGGATAAAATAGGGCTTGATAAAATAAATCGGCAAACACTTGATGAAATTATAATAGTCGGTGATAAATTTACTCGTCAATTGCAATTTTTGTTTACCGGTGACAAAGTGCCTGAGGATGATACCGCATTGCAGGATCGTGTGAAAAAAGCTTCTCACTATTTTAGTGAAAAACTACAGTCTGGATTGATTGCGTGGTTAGCTTCTTTTAGCGTTGATGCCGACAACAAAGAAATAAAAAAACAAATAAACCAGGCTGTTCGTTTTTTAACGCATACATTGGCTATAAAAACCGCCTGTTTGCAAAGTTGCCAACAAGGTTTTTCAACGGGTTCTTATCTAAATGCGCTCGCTCTTGCAGAAATTGATTCCAGTTCAAAGACACAGCTTAAAAAACCAACATCGGATTATAGTATTAACCATAATGCTACCGATGCGGCACACCCAGAGTTGTTGAAGATACTAAAAGCATGGCGCACTGAACAGGCAAAGGAGGAGGGTGTGGCGCATTATCGAATCATCCATCAGCAGGTGTTGCTACAGATTGCCGATACCTTAGCCAATACGCCTGCAGAATTATTAAAAATTAAAGGGCTTGGAGAATCGACAGTTGAAAAATATGGAAAACAATTAACAGCGATGGTTTTACAGTACTGTGACAGCTGTCAGATAGAACCTGATCAGATTCAATCTCTGCAAACTGCATCAGATGAAGATGATTCTAAAAAAGCCGGGTCTATAAAACCAAGGCCCATAAAGATAAATACCAAAAAAGATACCAAAAAAATTACCTATGATCTTTATCAACAGGGTAACAGCATAAAACAAATTGCTAAAAAGAGGGGGTTTGTTACCAGTACTATCGAAGTCCATATCGCACATTATATTAAGCTTGGCGAGATAAATATTAATGACTTTGTTAATGAAGAAAAGGTAGCTATTATTGAGAAAGCCTTTGATGATAAAGGCAGGGAAAGCCTGGGTGTAGTGAAAGAATATCTTGGTGACGATTTTTCGTATGGTGAAATTCGCATGGTTTTGGAATCGTTGGTTTGAACCTGGCTTTTCTGCCGAGGCATTAAAAAGTAAGGTTGTTTGAGACCTTTGCATGAAGTATATTTTGGCTTATTGTCATCTCGACCAGAGGGAGAGATCTTATTCTACTGCGGTATAAGATCTCTCCCTCTGGTCGAGATGACAGAAACTTCGAGTTTTCCCTTTCCATCCTTTGGTTTGTAAAGCCATATCCATGTGGCACTACTCGTGCAAAGGTCTCTGTTTATTAATTGCTGTTTTTAAATATGCCTCCATAATGTTAATATGCAAAAGCTACGCTTTTATCTGGATATTTCACCTCAACAATATCTGTCTTATTATAAAAATAGTGGCATTGTTGTTAATGTGCAAGCAGATAATGGCCGCACTTTAAAATTTCCAGCATCAGAGTTACAGAAATTTGTGACACACTCTGGAATACAGGGCAGGTTTGAAATTGAATTCAATGAGCAGTATAAACTGGTGAGTTTAAGTCGGGTTTGATAAAAATTCAGATCCAGACCTGGCACTCCATCAACTTTGGACTGATGGATAAATTCGTAGGCCTGCATAAGGTACGTTGCAGGCAAGTCACACCCACTGCGTGCGATGTTTGCCTGCAACGTACCTTATGCAGGCCTACGGTTGTAATGACCTTGCTTGCTACGCAACATTAAAATTAAATACCGTATATACCAATGTCAGTATGTTAAGGGCATTTTGCGATTTTGTAGGTTGCAATATTAACAGGGCTGGCAATAGCGTAATCCAACAATCAATGGCTTAACATTAGAAAATGTCGTGTTACGCTTCGCTAACTCGACCTACAATTCCATTTTTCCTTAACTTACTGGCATTGGGTCTGGTGGGCTAATTTAAAATTTAAACAATCTCTAATAGTTTCACCATCATTAACAACTATGTCACATAATATAAAATCTGTTAATTATGCTGTCGATGAAATCATCACTGATTTAGGCTATTACAGCCCGCTTGAGTTGTTACTGCGGCAACGGCATCTACGTTACAGTGATTATGAGCGCTGGCGTAATGGTGAAATTGATTTTATTTGTGAAACCTTTATGGGTAGCTCAAAACGTATTACTGCCTTATTGGAATCAGCACGTGATTATGTGCTGGCCTTGGGTTTTACTGCCGATACTTATCATTTGTCTGGCTGGCAGGGGAAAAAAGCTAATACCAGGCTGGATTTTTGCCCTGCAGTTAATGCTGTTCACAGTGATTTATTAAGCACTCAGTACTTGCGTAAAGAAGATGTGCCGCAAATGGATTTGTTTTTTGATAACCAGGGTGTGCAGACCGCTAATGCTTTAGTGCAGGCACTTAGCTCTCGTAATGTAAAAGGTAGTGAAGAAAAACTCAATCAGCTGAAGCAGGTCGATCCCAGTCATCCGCTATGTGACCAGGCTGCAAAATTATTGTTTGCCATACAAAAACTGCAGCAAACGAATAGTCTCTGTAATACAAAACAGGAACTGAATTATTTGCAAAAACAGTTAGCGCCACTGGCAAAAGATATTTTAAAGGGAGTTGCCCGAGATTTTATGGCACCTTTCTGGCGCAGGCTGGCATTAAATCTGGATGCTGGTTTTTTTGATGAACAATGTCCAGATTTAAATGCGGCCTATTGTTATGCGCAAATCCTACTTTGGTCTGAGGTGATTGACGCTGTTTATGACATACCTCAATGGCAGCAATACGCTGACCTGTTCTCTCAGTTGGCTCATGCTTATTACCAGAATAATCAACGCATCGAAAGTATCCAGGTGTTGTGTGATTATTGCAGTCTTTACCCAGACGCTGATAGTTTTTTGCCCGATGATAATAATAGTATTGTAGCCT
>CAYQXD010000171.1:0-6296 GCA_964421315.1 uncultured Thiotrichaceae bacterium
CTTTTTGGCTTAAAAGAAGGTGACACGCAAACCTTGACGCTTACCCCCGAACAGGGTTTCGGGTTTCGTGATGAAAATAATATACATGAGATGCCTTTGTCCGATTTTCCTGAAGATTTACCTCCCGAAGTCGGTTTGTCTTATTCTTTTGAATCGCCTGATGGTGGAGAAATCCCCGGCACTGTGGTTAGCCTCAAAGACGATACGGTAGAAATCGATTTTAATCATCCTCTGGCAGACCATGAAATCGTTTTCAGTGTTGAGATTATCGGAATTAATAATGCACACACAGAAATCGGGTAAGGTAAAAAAATACGAAAATTTAGACTCACTAAAGAATTACAAACAATGAACATCTATCTAGCTAACCCCCGTGGTTTTTGTGCAGGCGTTGACCGCGCTATTGAAATTGTCGAGCGCGCGCTGGAAATATTTTCCGCACCCATTTATGTGCGCCACGAAGTGGTACATAATCGTTACGTAGTCAGCAACCTGATAAAAAAAGGCGCTGTTTTTGTTGAAGAGCTCGACGAAATTCCAGAAGGCGCGACGGTTATATTCAGCGCGCACGGTGTTTCACAACAGGTACGCAATGAGGCAAACAGCCGGGATCTACGCATTTTGGATGCCACCTGTCCGTTGGTCACCAAAGTCCATCTGGAAGTTGCCCGACATCAAAAAAATATTGAAGATGTCATTCTTATTGGTCATACCGGCCATCCCGAAGTGGAAGGCACACTGGGCCAATATAAACCAAATCCAGACAGCAATATTTACCTGATTGAAACGGTTGAGGATGTTAACGCGCTTGAAGTCAAAAACCCGCATACCCTGGCTTACGTCACCCAGACCACCCTGTCGGTTGATGATGCAAAAAATATTATTGCTGCCTTACAGGCTAAATTCCCGGACATTCAGGGGCCGCGCAAAGATGACATCTGTTATGCCACACAAAACCGTCAGGATGCAGTAAGAGAGCTGGCTGATAAAGTGGATGTGTTTCTGGTTATCGGATCAAAAAACAGCTCAAACTCCAACCGTCTGCGTGAACTCGCCGAAAAACACCATGTTGATGCTTATTTAATTGATGGTGTAGAGGATATTAATAATAGCTGGTTTGATAAAGCACAGTCTATTGGTGTCACGGCTGGCGCATCTGCTCCAGACGTGCTGGTTCAACAAGTTATTACCAGTCTGGAACAATTATTTGAGACAACCATTATTACCAATGAAAAGGCAACTGAAAATGTGCATTTTCAGTTGCCTAAGGAATTACGCCTCAATCCATAAATTATTTGTAATAATAATTTGCCAGGTGATTGTTTTTGCACCGTAGAAAAGCACGCCTACAAAAAAAAGAATAGCAATGGATAAAGCAATTGTTTCAATCATAGTTCTTCGATCTCCTTGATATTTTTATGTATATGTTTAAATACCAGCAAACAGCTTATAGTACCAACTTATACGATTATGCATACATTAAGCGTCGTCCCTTTGGTTCTGGAATACAATCGCCAAATTCATTTGCGGTATCTATCCATAGCTGAATTGCCTCTTTAACATTGGCGAGTGCAGACTCATAGGAATCCCCATGAGCCATACAACCTGGAAGTTCTGGCACTTCAGCTAAGTATGCTTGATCTTCTTCGCTCCAAAAGATTATTGCTTCATATCTAAACATTATTTACCTCCAACGAGCCTGTATTTTAAGACAATAGTGCGAACCTGGCGGACTTGATATGGTTTAGCTTTTGCGCCATCCATTTGCAAATTTACTTTTTCTTCAATGCCTTGTTTACGAAAAACATGATGACTTCCTCTTATCCGCTCTTCAAAGCCCAGCCGTTTTAGCAATCTTCTTAGTTCCTGAAAATCAATATTAGCATCAGATGATCCCGTAAGTATTTTTAATAACAGTTTATCTAACTTTCCCATGGTTATCGTATACTCCATACACAGCATGTTGCTTTCTTCGCATAACAAGGCAAATACACTCAAGCAAAAGTAGCTGATACTCTCGAATCTCGGAGTCTTGAGCGAAGACTTCACAATAACGCATGTCACCTATAATTTCAAAATCCATTTTTTACCTAATTTGTTGTTTTATGCCATTTATTGTTTGGCGGTACTAATTACAAACAACTACCTACAGGCGCGTCAGTCCACTGACCTAGAGAATCCAGAGTTAATGTGGTCAACCCGGCAGTAGCGTCAACAGGTGTTGCAGTCATGGTATAGGCGAACACACCAGGACTCGGTATTGCTAATGTGTACAAACCTTCCGATGTTTTATTACTGCCTACAGTGCCTGTTCCTTCAGCATTAACTGAGGCATTAGCATAAGAATCATTATTCAAATAAAACTCCTCCATACGCCCGGCAAGCGCAAGCAGTGAATCCATGCCGTCTGCACACTGTGCTTTCTTCACATAATGAAGGTACGAAGGATAAGCCACCGATGCCAGGATGCCGATGATGGCAACAACTATCATTAATTCCACCAGGGTAAAGCCTTTTTTATGCCTTGTCATCATCTTTCTACCTCATGCCAGTGGGTTTTGCGGAGACCTTGAGCAAACCCGGCGGCTTGACAGTTAAGTCCTATACATACTGTCGGCACTGCATTATCACCACTGGTATAGATTGTTCTTATTGGAGGTGGTATACCGTCAGCGTCTAATTCACGAATACGGTCTTCCCTGTCATCGCCATCGTGTGGAAAGGCTGCCGAAGCATCAAACACATCCAGGAAGTACACATTGCCATCGCCAACATCCGATTCATACACACAACTATCGGGCTCCTGATCGTGCGTATCATCATCGGGCAGGAAGGTGGTTACAACCAGCATGTTTTCAATAAATAACACTTCTGACAGTCCTTTTTCACCGCCAAAGGCATCATTGTCAAATTCACCTTCACCATTATTTAATTTAATGTACCAGCCCTTCTTATCCGCCATGTCTATCTTCGCCTGATTATTTTGTGATTCACTACCATTGCCCCCAATCAGGTTTTCGGAGGCATCATACAGATCCGACTCGGCTAATGTTGTATAACTTGCCGGTTTCCTATATACGTCGGTATCTTTTAACAGGTAAATGCGATCCTGTATGGTGGTATTAAGCGGGTGCGCACGAAACCCTGAGGCAATGCCTATAGCCAGATAGGCGGGCTGCCCCCTTTTTGCAAGCAGGGAAATATCCGGTGGATAATAAAAACGCCTGGCATCAATGGCACTGTTATCTGCCGCCAGGTTGGCAATGCGTCCGCCAGTAATAGAAGCTGCTAGTGGTGAGTCATTTGTGTTATCAATATCAAAGCGAAATATCTGCCCGCCCACATCAGAAACATATAAACGGTCTATAAAACCGTCACCAGACATATCCAGCTGGGCGATGCGAGCGGGAATACTATATTGCATTTGGACAAGCGGTAAGTTACCACCCTGGCCAGCAGACCATAGCCGCTCTCCAGTTTTCGCATCTGCTATATAAACTGCACGACCCATATTATCCGGTGTTCTCACCACCGCGTTATCCTGAGCGGTATCATAACCGCCAGCAAAGATTAAAACGGTTTTCTCGGATGTGCCATCTTTAATTTTTGCAATATTAATGCTTGACCAGGTTTGTCCCAATTCGGCATAGGCACTACCTTCTATACCGCCTTTGATTACCCAGCGTAATTTCGGGTTATTACGATCGGTAACATCAACCGAGTAAATATTTTTACCGCCCCGGCGCATACCGATATATAAATAAACATGATCAGAGCCATTGATAATGCCATCTTTAACACCATCCTCATCAGGTTTGTCGTTCACCCAGGCAACCACATCACCATCAAGCCCATAGGCTTTTGCTCCGTTTGCGACATTCATTACTGTATTCAGGTTTTTCAATAACTCCTGCGGGATAAAGGAAAATATCTCCGAACCGTCATCGGCATCAAAAGCGTGCAAATAACCATCGTTGGTAGCGCTGAATATAACGAGGTCAGGGGCATTGGCACTGCCGCCATATTGCACCAGAGCAGGGGCAGAGTGCAGCGGGTCGCCCATGTCGAGACGTGCGTCGTCAGTATTATCATCTTCATTTATATCTAATATATCAATACCGGCTGCCCAGTCCAGCACAGAGTCTCGGCGCAAAATGCCTGGCTGTATTTCTGCACCGCCGTCAAAGCCCAGCATGGCAACAGTAATTGCCTCGTTATCTTTACTCACTGCATTTGAGGTCAGGGTCAAGTCAGGGGCAGTGGGTTTAAACACACCATTATTATTGGTGTAATCTCCCGTGTAGGTATAAACCTTGCGGTCGAGGGCAAATTCATTAGCTGTACCGCCTTTTGTTATGTGCTCGCCGTCTGCATCAACATCTGTCCAAAAACTTCTGGAGTCATCTTTAAACTCGTCTTCGCCAAACTCAACAGCGACATTGTCCCTTGCATCCACAATAAATGGTAGAAATTCTGTGCTATTTTGATCACCATCGACATCATCCACATCTTTAAGAAATTTCAGTTTATATTTTTTAAGATTACCCGCCCAGCGCGGGCTTTTTTTAGGCTGGAACAGGTTGAAATACAAATGATCAAGATGGGTTGAACGGTTAAAAGAGTTAATTGAAACTGCGGGAGCTGAAAACACAATATCGTCTTCTACATCTAAAATGTTGTCACGGATGCTGGTCAGGCTGGCTGCCAGGGTCTCGGTGTTTTCTGCAAAATAACGCTCGCCGCTGCCGGTTGCCGCCATACTTGCTTGAGCTGTCCTGTTCAATAAAGGGTAGTAATCATCAAAACCGATAGTAAATGTTGAAATCACCTGGTCGCCGTCTATATCTGGCATCTGGTCATTTTCGCCAATTGAATGCGCTATTTTATCCAGGCAGCTGCGGAACAAACCTACACCACAACCAGTAACATCACTACCGATTTTATCTCGTTGTGAGTCATTTAAACTATCATCACTAAAATCACGTTCACCATCGGTTAAAAGAACAATGTAGTTTTTCTGGCACTCGTTTTTTATAGGTGACTGGTATTGACCACTAGACATGGTTCCACCTACTCGTGAAGCGGCAACACTTTTATATAGTTTATGTGATCCTCCTTCACGGACGGTAGAAGTACTTCTATCTCCGTAATCAACTTCCCCTCCTTTAAAATACATGACGGCTTCATAATATGATTCTTCTAATGGTGAGCTACCATTTACCTGCATTTTATTTAATTCTGTACGCAACTTATCACGCTGCGAACCGGATTCCAGGTTTTCTATATCGTCAGGTATCGGACCAATATTAGCTACCTCAGTCACCACCATACCACCTTCAATTCTACTCGAAAAACGCATTAAACCAATATTGAGATTAGACGAGGTATCAAACAAGTTGTTTAAGATCTCCTTTGTTATCTCTATACGACTTACTGCATTTCCGTTCCTCTTTTCAAGATTTTCAGGCCTACCTTCACTGATAATGTAATTTATGTAGTGGCCGGTAAAAACAATATAGGGAACACCCTCATCCTTCCAGTCAATTTCATTTGCTTGCTGGTTTGACCAACCTGATGTGCCTGCATCACTAGCCCAGCTATCACTGTCAGCTGTTTTGCCATGTATACCGGCATCATCCTGGCATTCCAAATAAGCGTCCAGGTCAGTTTTAGCGTTAAACCTGTGAATGTCTGTATTCCTTGGAACGTCATCCCATCGTTCCTCAGCTCTGTTATATATTGCATATATGGTTGAATAAAAACCATTATCTTGCAGCAGGGATTTGCCCGCATCGCAAACAAAATCATCTTCTGCAAATTTTATGACTTTGCCAGCCCTACTATGCGACCAACCATCACACATTTTTTCTGCCCATGTTTTCTCACCAGAGGTTCTTACAAAACTGGCTGAATGCTGAGTATAAATATACACTGATTGTTCATCAAAACAGGTATGACCTTCGGTATAAGTCTGATCTGGATCATAGGGTTCACGATTAAATGTATAAGAACCCATACTTCCAGAAGTATCCAGCAAAAACAGGATATTTGCACCGCCACCGCCACCACCTGTTCTATAAATCTCAATGTCTTCAGCAACAGCGGGGGTCATCAGCATCAAGCCATACAACAAACCCGCTAACATGTAAGTTAACTTTTGATTCAACTTGACCATCATATTTTTCATATTCTCACCTTAAATTTATTAACACCCTGCAGCAGGGTAACGTACACCCTGAACCTGCACCGATGTCGCCGTACCCGCTGCATTAGAACCGCTTGCGGTAATATTAAAA
>CAYQXD010000172.1:0-6295 GCA_964421315.1 uncultured Thiotrichaceae bacterium
TGCGCCCGCGACATTAGTGCGTCCATGCACGTCAGTGCGAAAAGCGCAAAGAAAAACAAAAAAACCTATTATTTTGTAGATAGTAGGGTGGATAAGCAGAGCGCATCCACCATTGCTTGCGGCTGTAAATGGTGGATGCGCTCTGCTTATCCACCCTACATAAAAAATGTTTTTCTTTGCGCTTTTTGCGTTCTTCGCGGCTAAAATAATGTTGTTTGTTAGTGTCCGCTTATGACCGTAAACTGACTGAAAACTTACTCACTCGTGTGTTATTTTACATCTTATATAATACCCTTATGCGGGCCAATGCTACTAAACGGCACACCCAGAAAGGTCAGCATGGCCAACATAAACACGGTAATTATCATCAACCAGCCTGCCCAGGCTGCAATCTTCCAGGTAACACGTGCGTGCAGGCTCAGGCCCAGTACCAGCCAGGTGATAAAAGCCCATGTTTCCAGCGAGTCCCATGCCCAGAAACGCCCCCAGGCATCCTGCGCCCAGACTGCACCGGAAATTAACATCAGGCTGTGAAAGACAAAAGCCACTGCCATAAAACGCCATGCCATATCATCTAACGCTGCGCTGTCGGGCAGTTGTTTAAAACCATTAACACTAAAACTATAACGCATCAGCAAAACCGCTGCCAAACCAAACGCGGTTAAGCTCAAACTTAAAAAAACCTTACCGACACCAACATGAATCCACAACCAGAAAGTATCGAATGTTGCTGGTAGCACGGTCGGTGTCATATCCGTTGTTGCCGCCCACAGACCCAGCATGCTCAACAGTGGCAGGACAAACAACGCTGCAGGGCGTGTCAGTGGGATAATCAGATAGAATAAAAGAAAAATGAAAGCCAGACTAAACATATTACTGAGTAATACATCATACATGGTCATAAACGGGCCTTCACCTGCATGTATCCAGCGCAGGGTGATGGAAAGAGCGGAGGCGAAAACGGCTATGGTAATACTAAGCAACAGGGCTTTAGGCATCGGTTTGTTAAATACCAGCCCTGCCCAGTTTATGATTGTTGCTGTTACAAAAATCGCAACAGAAAGATAAAAAAAAGCTTTTTCTGCTTCGAGCATTGTTATTAAGGTTTCCAGTTTGATTTAGTGCTCGTTCCTACGCGTAGCAAAGGAATGCATGCCTTAGGCTCCGTATGCGTTACCACGCAGGAGCATGGAAAAAAAAGCAAAAGCCATTTAGTTAGTTATTTCCAATCTTCTTTCAATTCTTTCGAGGCGTTCTTTGAGTTTGTCGATTGTATGGCGATCCTGAATAAGTTCACTGTAATTGCTGGATTCATCCCTGGCAATTCGAGCAATACCGCTCTCGATATGTGACAGACGCATCATAATTTCAGCGTCACGCTCACGAGCCGCACTCTGTTCGCCTTGAATTTTTTTCAAGTGCTCAAGTATCAGGTTTTCTACATTGCTCATTTCAAATCATCTCTTTTGTTTTTAGTCTAGCATTTTTACTCGTTTCTGTGCTTGTGCGTGGACGCATATTGAGATAATAATGCCACGTCAGACCGAATACGCCAACAATGGAGGTGGCAAAAAACCAAACCAGCCAGGGGTTATAAAACACACTGTAACCCATCCACATACGCATTTGCACGAATTCAAGTTCGCCACCACGCAGATTTATACGCTGGTTCGGTTGTAACGTTTGTAGTTTGCCGTTTTCCGGTTCAATTTTTAGCAAACCTGCTGCCTGGCGGCTGTCTAGTTGCCAGCTATTCTCTGGCTGCGCCTGTATCGCGCTGATAAATTCTATTTTCAGCAACTCCCCGCTCGGGGTTTGCCACTGGTTGTCCTGCTTCCAGTCATATAAGGGAAACGAGGGAAAATGAATCACACCCGGTATGGTCAAACCATCGTCACCATGCCAGGTTAGTATGGCAGCATACCCCTTATTGGAAGTGGTATAAAAACGATAACCCAAATCATGAAAAGCGGTATTGTTACCCACAACAAAAGACTCACCCTTTGCTGATATTTGTGAAAAAGTGCGACCACGGGTCAGGTTTTTTTTGTATTCAATCAAAAAATCGCCCTGGGTAAAACTCACTTGCTTTAAGGTTTGCAGTGAATGCCAGGGGCCGCTTTTCATCACCTGTAGCTGTTCACTGTCAAAAGTTAAACCCTGAACAATTTCCAGCCGTCCGTTCATACTGGTGAGCTGACCTAATGCCGACAATAATGCCAGTGCCAACAAACAAATATGAAACATCAGCAAACCACTATTTTGCCGGATGCGCGGATTGTACACCATGGCAAACAGCAGATTAACTGCCAGCACCAACAGTGGCACAGCCAGCCACAACACCGAGCGGCTCTGATCAAAATAAGTAATTAGTATGCCAAGCAGCAAGGCTGCCATGGCGGCAAAACTCAGTTTTAATGAAGCCAGTACCTGCATTGGCAGCCCTTGTATTATTTTTAGGGTGGATTGGAACATACATTCGCCATCCATTTTTTATCAACGTCTCCTTGTCCGCTCGCTGAACCGCAATCGGTATCTTCCCATTGGCCGCTCGGGGCAAAGGTTAGCACTTTAAGTTTGGCGTTGAAATAATACGGCTCCTGGTTATACACCTCTGCATCGTTTCTAATGTCAACTTCGGTATTGGGTGGCAACCCCGCCTCAGCGCCAACATCATTAAGATTGACAAGAAACGCCTTGTTTTTCCAGCCATGCGGCACAGCCACATGGCACCACATACACTGCAGGGGTTTTCCAATCTTTTTTACATGAAAAGCATGCAGGTTGCTACTTTTACCGCCGCCGAAACCACTGGGTCTATCCTCGGTAGCGTCGGTTGCATAAACCGCATATTCATGGCATTTAAAACATAAACCAGTATTAGCACTAGCAGTATTGCCGGTATCTTTATCCCATGTTCCCTTGAGAATAAAATCATTGTTGGAACCGTGCGGCCCCCAGGGATTATTTCCAGCAGGCACAACTGTCGCATTACCCGTATCACTGCCATGGCAATCAGAACAATACATGGTCTGGGTGCCTACGTTATTTTCCCAGGGGGCTACCCAAACATTACCATTCGCGTTACGCACGCCCGGGGTGCGCCCGGTTGACTGCATCACCGGATGCCAGGAACGATAATTACGATTCGTGCCACCAGTAAAATTAGAACCTGCACCGGAATTGGTCACGCCTGACGGATCTCCCGTATGCGTAACAGGTGCCTGAAACTCCATTGCCTGGTTGGTATACTGGGTCAAACCGTTGGTATTGGGCGGGGTACCACCACCAGCAAGACTCAGGTTAGGTCTGGTGCCAGTAGGAAAAGCATTATTGTCACTGTAACCATAATCCGAATGGCATTTCAGACAGATCTGGTATTCACGGGTGACCCAATCACTGCTAACGGCGGTACTTGCACCTGATCCACCATCCCCCGTTTTCACCTGATAACTGAGAGGCAGGCTGGGAAACTCAATGGCACCATAAACTGGCTCAACACCCCAGGAACCACGTAAAGCACCAGAGGCAATATTGCTGTGACCGGCACTGTGGTCGTGTGTCGGATTCAGTGCATTGCCGGTGTCATTAAACAAGGAATTACGCATTACTCGGTGTGGATTGTGACAATCGGTGCATTCTGCATGGCGGTTAGCCAGCAAAGCCGTGCTTTCACCAAAATTGGCATCGGTAATATCGTGCACTTCAGCACCCGCTGCCTGGTCAGTACTGGTAATTGGCATACGCCGCGCCAGCAGGAAATCCGATTTAATGTCTTTGATTTCAGCAGCAGCATTATTCACCACCGGTATAGCACTATGGCACTGATAACAGGTTTCTTCAAGAGCCGGGCTGCCACCGCTTTTGGGTACGCCAGTCGCGTCCGTGCCTTCACGCAATAAACGTCTGGAGCCATGTACAGTGTGGGTATCGTGACAGTTCATGCAGGCAGCCTGCCACACGGGTAATGCAGTCGGGAACTCACGCAAATCACCTTCAGCATCTTTATAGGTTTCGTTGGCAACCACCGGCGAGGCATGTGCTGATGTCGCCCAGCCCTTCTTATCGTGACAGCCCAGGCAGACAATATCATTAGCGACATCAAAAGCACCATCAATCGGTGCTGTCTTCTGGAAACGACTCAAGCGCAAAAATTTAGAATTTATCGCAAGATCCGGGTCACGCGTGTGCGGGTCGTGGCAGGTAGCACACTGCACCTGCGCTGCACCACCGGCTCCTGTATCTTCCAGTGGCACGGGTGGGCGAATTCCCGGCGCACGCACCGCGATATGCAACACCGCATCCGGGTCAAACAGTTCGCCGTCTACCGTTGCCAGGTTGGTATCATAAGTCAGTGATATCGGGTGGTCGTTTGTTAAATCCGTACCTAGTTTACGGGTAAAACCGGTCAAAATGCCTGCACCTACCGGCATGCTGCCATCGGCTTCGGTACCGGTTAAAGCGATAGCGCCACCAGTGCCACTGCCAGGCGCATTGCTCACCGTACCAAGAGCCAGCGTGCCATCATGACAGGACAGGCAAAGCTTGGAGCTACCGCCAGGCTGATCGAGCTGCCCCATAATGTCTTCCGCATCCAGTGATGACGAGGTGTAAACGGTATAGGTTTCATTAGATAACTGGCGGTTCCACAATGGCGAACCGGGAAACGCTGTGGCACCATGTGGCGTGTGGCAAAACACACAGGTTTCATCTTCAGTGCTGGCTTTTACCGTGCCCGGGCTGCTAACAGATAAATTGTGTTTGGTGTTTACTATGTCTGAAATCGCTGCCGCAATTAGCGGCGTGCTAATTACAAAACTCATTAGCAACACAGCAATAACCCAATAACCTGGCTTTACCACAAACAACACGGTTTAACTCCCGAGATACTGAAAAATAATAATACGGGCATTGTACATGTCCGCAATATAGATACGTCCCTGGTCATCACTCCAGGCACCGGCAGGCAAATAAAACTGACCGATTTCTTTACCGCTGCCACCTATAGGTAATAGAAAACGCCCCGCCTCATTAAATACCAGCAAATGGTCATAATAAGACTCAACCACATAAATGTTGCCATCAACACCTACCGTCACACCTTTGGGTCGAGTCAAATTACCCAGATAAAGCCCACGTTTACCAACAGCACTGATGGGGATGCCGTCAAAGGTCAGCACCTGCACTCTTGCATTGAGCGTGTCGCTGACATAGATACGCTGGCGTTGAATGGATATGTGGGTTGGCGAATTAAATTCGCCAGCCGCGACACCGGGACCGCCAATGTTACGCAACCATTTACCGCTATCATCAAACACCTTGATATCATGCGCTTTGGTATCGACCACAAAGGTCAAACCACTGCTTGCATCGCGCACAATCCCGGTTGGTCTTAGCAACTGCTCACTACCAAAACTGCCCAGTGGCGTGCCATCTTTAGCAAGGCGAACAACACGTTTCAGTTCTGAATCGGCCACCAGTACGCTCTCCCCAGGACCTTTGGTAATACCAATGGGCGAGATAAAATTAACTGCGAGGTCGGCCAGTGACCAGATTTGCAGCTCCGCCACGGCACTGTCAAAAACAAAGATTGCACCACGGCCAACATCGGTGACATAAGTTCGGCTGCCCACCACCAAACCCGACTGCGGTCGAACCAGGCTATGACTATCATCTATATCAATAGCCAGACCGGCTATCCAGTGCAATACTTTTTCAAAAGTGCCGGGTTCATGCGACTCAGCCTCGGAAAAATTTTTATCGCCGAGCAATTGCCCGGCATACTGGTAACGAGGCACTTCAGGCAAATCAGGCCACAGTAGTGGTGACTGCACCCTGTCTTCATCAGGAAAATAACTCATTTGTATCGGCACCTGGGCACAGCCAGACAAGCCAACAGACACGCCGATAATTAACAACACAAATAGCCGGCGAAAAGCCATGCTGCCAGCCATTACTCGCATGATGGCAAGATCTCAAATATTTGCACACTGGCAGTGACAGCATCGGTCAGATAAAGCAAATCACCGTCGATCCACAATCCTGATATCTGCTGAAACCGGGTGACAGTACCTGCTTGTGCATCACCCAGCTCGCCCTCAAACATACCACCACGATAAATCTTGATAATACTGTTTGCCGCATCATAAACAAACACCCGACCATCATCGTGAACGGCTATGGCATCAGGAGAAACCAGCTCATCTGCACCAAAGGTGTAACGTAATTTGCCAGTCGGTGACATGGCATAAACCTGATGTCCGACACCATCAACGATATAAAGCTGATTATTAGC
>CAYQXD010000173.1:0-4229 GCA_964421315.1 uncultured Thiotrichaceae bacterium
ACTTCAAACGCCTTACAAGCACGCTGCTGCTGAAGCCTGTTACTTAACTGAAAAGCATCACCCATATCGTACTGTTGGAAGATATCAAGCCCACGGTCTAGTGATATTTTCCAGCCTGTATCGGTAACAATATGACGTGCATGTTGTGCGCCTGTATTATCAAATGACCAGTCAAATTTAATACCTACACTGAACATGGTATTTTGTATTTTTTCGAAGTACTCTATCTGCTGAAAAGACTTAAATTCATCTTCAACTGTAATTAGATTTACAATTATTTCATCATCTTCCGTGTTGTTTCGGACGATGGTTTCCAGGAGTTCCATTACATTTCTGGCCTGGTAAAACAAACGAATATACGGATCTGTAATGGTGATTTCTTTTGCGCCTTTCAAATATGAGCCAAATAGCTTGTCATACAAGATACCGCGCTGATTTTCTGCAAAGGTGAGATGCTGTTCTTTTAGCTCTTCAGGCCTGGCGTCTTCTTTGTCCGTAGAATTAGATGCTGGTATCTCTGTGGATTCTTGCTTATTTCCAGTGGTATCTTCACCATTAGAAACTGTTTTATTGAAATAATTCGGGTATTCAATTTCTTCTAGTGTGGCAACTGAGACGGTATTCCCGTCCATATCACTGTAACTAAAATTAACATCGGCATAGGTACTATCAATTCTGAACAATTGATCTTTAACTCGCATCCGTCCTTCTACGGAAAATTTTAATATATCTTCTATCTCTTCTTTAGATGCATCGCCTTGTGGGAAAAGAATCTTCATCAAACCAGAGAACGTTTTGTTTATTGAATCCCGATCACGTGTTGAAATATCAGATGATAGTGTGAAATATTCTTTATATTGGTCTGAGAAGTCCTGAGTACGTAGATGTCTTAATATTTCAGCAAGATAATCGACTACAAAACCATAGCCATCTGAGAACATCTCTCCTCTGATAATATCAACTTCCCAACCGGGTATATAAAAATGCAACCGGTCTAAAAATGCAGAATCGTAGAATTTCTCTGGTAGCGCATCGAACAAATTTGAGTGTTTCAGCATGTATGGCAAGCTGTGTTCTGTGTTACCAACAAATGTCATTGAAGCATCGGCACCTAAGGTTTCGACACCACGAGAGAAGGTCTTATTGGCCATGTAGTTCTTTAATATATCAACTAGCGACTTATCGACTTTCTTTTTCTTACCCGCGAACTCATCGAAAGCTACCGTATCCCAGTAGCCAACTAACCCAATCTTGCCAGAAGCATTATTTACAAATAGTTTAGGTACAGTCACCTCGCCGCCTGAAAGCAAAATGCCATGAGGAGAGAATTCAGAATAGATGTGTGATTTACCTGTACCTTTAGGGCCAAGCTCAATCAGGTTGTAGTTGCGTTCACAAAAAGGTATCAAGCGTACAATCTGGGTTAATTTGCTTCGTTTTCCAAAGTGTTCAGGGTTAAAGCCGATGCTTTGTATCAAGACATCTATCCATTCATCCAGGCTAAATTGGCGGCGGGCTTCAAGATAAGACTCATACTCAAAATGTGACATCTGAATGGGTTTAAGCGAACCCAGTATCCAGGGCGAACTATCTTTATCTTCAGAGTGTTCGTATTCGATATCGGCTATACACCAGACACCACCTACCAAAAGCTTAGGATGTTTTTTTATCGTGCCTGAATCGATTAATATTTTCTTTATACCCAGATTAGAAAATTCAGCCTCATAAACATCCTTTTTATCATTGAGCGCCACGCTCACTTTATCGATGACTTTGTGACGCCCTTTTTCACGAATTGTAGACCGTATTAAACCTGCCTCATTACGATGCACATAATGTTTGGCTAAAATTTCTTTAACGGTTTGAATACCTGTCTCAATGGTATCTTCATCGTTTGATGCACAATATTGTCCAAGCAAGTATTCCAGTACATAGGAAGGGACTATCGCGTTACCTTTAACCGTTTTAACAAGGTCTTTTCTAACCACAAGCCCTGGAAAGACATCACAAATCTTTTGATCTAACTCATTCAACTGGTTTTCTGTCATCTCATTGCCCTGTTAAAAATCAAAGTCGCTGGTGAATGAGCGTCTCATTGTATAGCTAAGTGTTTTGTATTCTTTATAGTGCGTGGTGCCGGTCAGCTTTTCTTCCAGGCGTAAACTAACTTCCTGTCCATTAACCCCATCCGCTTTTCTGGTTAATACGAAACGAATCTGTAGCTCTCTTTCTCTGGGATTATCCGAGATAAAATCAAAGACAAGGTCATGCGAATCTGAAATAAGTTCGCCATCTTGCGTGTATATCCCGGCTCGCAATGTTCTTGGCTGCACTTTATCAGTAGAAGGTTCGGTCTGATAAAACACCAGTGCTAATTGCCCGGAAGTAATAATTTTTGTACCACTACGCAAAATATCAACGTCTACGGCAGAAATATCACTCTTTCTCTTTTTGTTTATCTTGATAACCGGTATCACAATTTCCTGTAGGGATGCGCCACCATGCACAAATCGACTGCCTGCGCCTTTCACTCGCAGTCTGTTGATTGATTTTGGAATCTGCACTTCAACGTTACCCACTAATCCCAGCTCGGCAGACTGAAATGACCGTAATTCTGTTACTTCTTTTAAACCAGTGCCTAATACAAACCGTCTATTACGGTAAAGGACCTTCTCAGCATCGACTTCTGCAGCTGAAAAATCACTCTCATGCAGAATACTATTCTGATAAATAAAGCCGTGATCGGCTGTAATGAAAAAGTTACTGGCATTGGCGGCAGCCAATTTTTTAATAATTTTAATTAAATCCTGTAGCGCATCTTCAGCAGCGTCGAAAACACGTTCTTCTGAATCCCGGGCATCACCCGTCTTGTCAATCTGGTTATGATAGATATAAAGTACATCATGCTCGCGTAGCAGTGCGCGACTATCTTCTCTATTCAAAGCCATTAATTCCTCAGAACGAATGGCTGTACCGCGCTGCTCAATTGCCCGATCAAGTATCTTTGATCTATTAGCAGTACCCTGCGAGCTTTGGCCATCAACCTGAACGGCTCCAGAGTCATTTTCCATTATCGATAATGCTTTGTTTGGCAGTAATGCCGCCATACCTAATTGCGTGTAACTGGGCAGCATCGATAATGCTGGTTCCAGGCTGGCATCAAATCTGTCTTCCTGACGAATCAAGCTCAACAGCTCATCACCCACTTCATATCGCAGTGCATCAGATATAATCACGTATACCTTGTTATCATTTTTCAGATAACGCTTTACACAATTATCAAAAAAATTCTTCTGTAATAAAACAGGCGAGGCATCCCATTTATCCGTGGCATCAACCTGAATCTGCCAACGATCATTTAATTTCAGCAGATAATTATTTGAATAAAGATTTTCGATCTGTTCTATTAGTGAACTCAACAGTGTGGTTGAGCGTCCATCACAACGCGCATGATAGGTGAATTTACGATAAAGCTGATCCAATCGAAACCAGGACTGAGCGTATCGCTGTATTCCATCAGCCATCGAATCCATTTCTAATGTGGCTTCATCGAGCATATAAAAGAACTGTGAGGCAAAATCAATCGCTTCATATAGGTGTCGATAGCTTGCATACCAATGGCTCTGTCGCCGTCGGCGAACCCAGAGTGCAACATCTCCCGTCGAAACCGTTCTTGCGACAACATTTTGCACCAGCTCATAGATTATTTTTACATCAATCAGACTGAAATAATCCAGATCGATAAGCGTGCGAAAATCACGCTCTTGCAGATTCTGTTCGATACCGAGTGAGTCAGCGCATTGTTTAGATAACGATTCAAATGAGGCTTCGTATTGACGGCTATCTTTCCACCGTCTAAGAAATACCAGTGCATCTGATGACAAACCAGCATCACCGTTTGTACCCATGGCATAACATGACTTGAAAAGCTCGATAACAAAATCATGGATACCCGGTTCATCCGACTTGTAACCGTAGTAGCGATCCATACGCTGCCAGAGAAAGCCATCAAGATTACAGCGCCTTATCAATTTGATTTTTTCATCACTATCTGCAGCAAGTTCCGACAACAAGTGTTCGAGTGAAGCATCGATACGCGGATCACTGCTGCAACCAGCACAAACAGCAAGCATTTTCATGCGAATAACATTGTGTGTATCATCGGGCTTAAGCAAACTTTTTAAATCATCTTTACGCTTAACAGCCTTAAAAAATTCCTCGTGCTGCTG
>CAYQXD010000173.1:4329-6216 GCA_964421315.1 uncultured Thiotrichaceae bacterium
ACGTCGTACCAGAAAACGATACGATGTTTTTCAAAGAGTTTAGTTAGTGCCTGTGTAATACGGTTGTTCATGGTGTCGCCGAAACAGTTGCATGGGCACTAAACAGATGTTTTATCGTTGTCCAAAATTCTCCATACTGCCCATGGACATCTTTTTGTAAATAACCATCAACAAACTGATGCATGTCCTCAGCAGTCAAATCCTCATCAAGAAACAGTTCTATGGCGCTGGCTCTCAGTGCTTTCAACTTAGGAATATTCAAGCCTAAGTGTTCAATCGTTTCTAAGGCTGAACGCTCGGCAGCAGTTACAGGAAGGATTTCTCCATTACCAGTAAACCGAAAACGAGATTCACAACCTGAATCAAGTGGCGATATTAAAAGCACATCATCAAACCACCTGTCTTTGAGATTCCCACAGTGGCGAGGCTGTCCTTTCTTCAACTGATTTTGGCATGAGCAGAGCATATTGGTGTAATCCAGTGGGTCGACTCCAGCATCATGTTGCGGTTTGAAATGCTCTATATGGGAATCATCATCGGTTAGCCTGCGCTCACAATAACAACAGATGCAACCTTGTTCAGAAGTAAGAAATTGTTTTACTAACTGTTTTTCAGTACCACTCAAATCAGCATAAGTAGGCTGCCAGTCATCATTTGACATTGCTTTCCAGTGAGTAAATTCTGTTGGCTCTGCTCCTTTCTCTATAAACTTCATTTACCGATTATCTCCTTGCGCTTAATAAGAACCCTTGCTTTTACCAGTTCGGGGTCTTCACCAATTTCCTCTTTCATTTCCTTTATTATTTTCAACGCTTCCGATGTATGCCCTTTATCAATTTCACGATAAAGCCGGTCTAATTTCTCACTAACTAGATCAGGTCGAGTCGTTTCCAGACCCATTAAATCTTCTAGCACCCTATCTACGCTCTTACCATAAGACTCTACGGGATGCTCAGCTACGATACCCTGCTCTGTTTCTCTGAGCATAAAGATACTTTCTGCCTGTACATGGGTAAGAACATGAGGCGAATGTGTTGACACGATAAACTGGCAATTTGGAAAGGCTGCCAACAATCTCGGAACAATCATTCTCTGCCACTTAGGATGAAGATGAAGGTCAATTTCATCAATTAAAACTATACCTTCGCCGTGTAACGGGTTCTCTCTAACAGGGTTAGCAATCGCCATGCGACGTGCAAGATCACCAACCATCGCCATTAAGCACTTTTCGCCATCAGAAAGTTGATTTACCGATAAACGTTTACCGTTTTTATCAACTTCCATTCTTAAAGGGTCACGATGAACCGAAAGTTTTTTAAAGTCAGGCATAAGTAGTTCTAAGGCCTGTCGAACTGCATTTAAATGTGGATCAGAATAAGGGGTAATTGAATTTACTGTCGATTCAATTTGTTCTAATTTTTTTTCATTTTCTAAATCTTGCCGCTCACGAAACCATTCAAAAAATCGACGAAAACCTGCACCACTACTTAATGCACCATCATATGCAGTAAGCAAATTAAAATGTTTTCCTTTAATTCGTAAAGGAATATTTAAAACTGCGCGGTTTACCGGGTAGTATGTCAGAAGCGGTAAATTTACTTTCTCGTTGCACTCAGCTATATCAAACTGCAATTCTTTAACTACTTCATTCAACGATAAAAGGACTGATGAATAACCCTTCTTACTGTGGCCTCTACGAGTTTTTGTCAGGTTCCAGGAAAAATATGAGTCATGAGATTTACAAGTTATATCAATATTTGCAGATGATTCATTATTCTGTATATCGGCTTCACTAATGGGTCGACCTGAGGCACCCGCTGTTTTTATTCGGTTAACCATCCACGACAACATAATGGCACAAGCATCCAGCACACTCGACTTACCAGC
>CAYQXD010000174.1:0-6062 GCA_964421315.1 uncultured Thiotrichaceae bacterium
GCTATTAAATTCAGCAATGGGTGATTTTCAACACTTAACGGTGACATAGCCTTTTCATTTGATGACCTGCATCTGCCACAAGATTATCGTTCCTTGGTTTTATTTGCTGTTTTTTGTGTTGTTCTGGTATTTCCTCTTTTCAATTTATATGGTTCGTGGCGCGGGAAGAGTCTGGCAAAGCAGGCTAGTGCAATAATTATTGCCTGGTTTACTGTTGTGTTGTTGATGATTGTCATTTTGTTTGGTCTGAAGGTGTCTTCTGAGTATTCTCGGCTGTGGCTGGGTTGGTGGATGTTGTTTGGTGTGCTGTTTACATTGTCATTCCGTATGTGTGTTTATGGTTTTCTGCATTATCAGCGATTGCAGGGCAGGAATTTCAGGCGTGTAATTATTGCTGGAGCGGGTGATCCTGGTAAAAAGTTGATTTTTCAGACTGTTGATTCGCCCTGGACCGGGTTTAAAATCGAGGCATTATTTGATGATGATGAACAGCTTCGCGGGGCTTTGGTTAATGGCTATAAAGTTCAGGGCGATCTGGGTGGTATAGAGGCATTTGTTGATAGAAACCATATCGATGAGGTATGGATAGCTTTGCCATTACGTGCGGAAGATCGAGTTAAAGAGCTACTTTATGCGCTACGCCATCATACTGTTAATATAAAATTGATTCCCGATATTTTTGGCTTTTCTCTGTTAAATCACTCAATGACTGAAATTGCCGGTTTGCCAGCGGTTAACCTGTCTGATACCCCCATGGGTGGCGGAAATCAGATTGTAAAAGCACTGGAAGATCGTATTCTGGCATTATTGATTATTCCTTTGCTTATTTTAATTGCCCTGGCTATAAAGGCGACATCCTCGGGGCCAATTTTGTTCAAGCAGAAACGTCATGGATGGGATGGTCGAGTCATTAATGTTTATAAATTTAGAACAATGAAATTACATGATGAAGTGGCCGGTAAAATTACCCAGGCTTGCAAGGGCGATAGCCGTGTTACCCCGTTGGACGCTTTTTTGCGGAGCTGTAGTCTGGATGAGTTGCCGCAGTTTTATAATGTCTTACAGGGGCGAATGTCGATAGTGGGTCCGCGCCCACATGCTGTGGAGCATAATGAGTTGTATAAAGAGCAGGTCGATCAATATATGCTCAGGCATATGGTTAAACCGGGCATTACCGGTTGGGCGCAGGTCAATGGCTTGCGAGGTGAGACAGATACGCTCGATAAAATGAAAAAACGTGTGGAATATGATCTGTTTTATATAGAGAACTGGTCTTTATGGTTCGATTTGAAGATTATAATTTTGACTTTGTTTAAAGGTTTTGTGCATAAAAACGCACATTAAAAAGAGGTCGTTGCTCTGTTGTCGTTTGTCAAAAGATTGAGTGCCAAAGGGCGAATGGTCATCGACTAACATAAAGGACTGGGTTGATGGAGTGCTTGCGGTGAGTCGTTGCTCATTTGTTGTTAGTCATTAGTCGGAAGACCAAAGACCAGTATCACAAAAGTTTTTTGAGTAGAATACGTTTTTATTTTATAGCAAAGGTGTTGTAGTGAATCAGGGATTATCTATTAAGCAGTGGGTTTTTGAGCTTCGTTCGAGACCGCTTGAATTGGTTGTTGGTTTATTAATATTTGTTGCCGCTTCGGCAGGTGGTGCGGTAACATCTGCTGCCAGTACTTCGTTTGCTATTTTATTTATTATCAGTCTTTTTTATGTGCGAAGTTGGCCGTCTTTATGGCGCCAGCTTACTTCTGCTGAACGTCTGGTTTTGTTCGGTTTTGTCCTGTATTTTCTTTCTGCTGTGCTTGCTTATTACAATGTAAATGATGAGCGCCTGTACCTGAGGCATTTAGATAGATATGCCCGTTTTCTTTTGGTGGTGCCGGTTTATTTGCTGTTATCGAAAGAAAAATTTAAGTTATTTCCGTTTTTGTTGGCAGGTGCTATTGTTTCCGGTCCTTTGTATTTAGGTGCGGCCCTGATAAGCATTGCTGAAAACCCAGGGGCACCCGCCAAGTGGATGTACCACCATATTACGTTTGGTGATATGGCAATGTTGGGTGCACTGTTTATGACAACCGTGCTGGTGCTGATGAAAACAGGCAAAACCATGAAAGTGGTTTTGGTTGTTTCCATTATTTGCCTGTTATATGCATCACTTCTGTCACAGGCGAGGGGGGCATGGCTGGCGTTGCCTTTTGGTCTTTTTTTATTGCTGTTTGTCGCTATTCGCCATGGAAAAATAAAAGTACGAACAATATTTATTGCATTGCTTATGCTGGGCGCGGTGATAGCAGCGATGCCTGCTAAAGACATTGTATCGAGCCGTATACAGAAGGCAGTACACGAAATAGCGCTTTTTCAAAGTGGAGAGAACGCTGGATCATCCGTTGGTTCTCGGCTTGCAATGTGGCACGTAGCTATAAATGTGTGGAAAGCTCACCCCATTATTGGTACCGGGCCGGGTGATTATCGTTTAGAGTTTGAAGCTAGTCAGGAGCGGGGTTTGTATAAGGGGGTTAATTTGCATACAACTCCCCATAACATCTTTTTCCTGGCATTGGCCACAATTGGAACTATTGGTTTTATTGTTTTGTGTCTGACGTTGTTTATTCTACCATTTTGGCTATTTTATAAAACCAGTCGGGAGAAGCTGAATGTTGCCAGCGTGAGTGGCATGGTAGTGCTTACTGCATTTGCTGTTTTCGGTTTGACTGAGTCGTGGACTTTGCGCTCGCCGCCTTTGTCTGTTTATTTGCTGTATTTTGTTGTTCTTGCGACTACTGCATCTACTATTAGTTCTGGGGGCAAAGCGAACGAGTGAGCACTACGGATGGTGGGAGTGCCTGCGTATGTGGCCTGGTAAGCGCCTTAACTTATTGATGTTGGGTAGCATTCCCTTTTTTCTCCCTCTTTTTTCTCAAAACGTTGTATTACTATGAAATACCCAGGCTAACATCTTACACAGCAGAGAAAATTAAACTAAACTGTTCTAAGTTAATAATACGGGTCTAAAATGATTTCCCGGGGAATAAAAACGGATGCAAAATGAGCGTTGAAATTACCAGTCAAAAAGCTTCAGGTCAAAATAATCCAGGGCGTGATTATTTAGCTCAACCTGTTGTTTATGGTGTGTTGCCGGAGCAGTTAAATGATGAGATTAGTCTTGTCGACCTGTTTTCTAAACTTGCGAGTCAGTGGAAGCTTATAATCACCGCTACAGTCGGTGGTACACTGTTTGCTGTTGTGTTGGCCTTGCTGTTGCCAACGGTCTATCAACCCTCGCTAAAAGTATCTACGCCATTGGCGGGTAATATTGCGGCTTTAGCTACGGTAAATAGTATTTTAGGTGGAGAGGGCAGGCTCCCGTCATCACAACAAGCCGTATTCACCAGCTACTACAATATGCTTCGCTCCGGAGATGTGTTTGCAGAGTATATTCATGAGTCGAATTATTTGGAAAAATACTATCCAGATGTGACAGAAGATAAATCAGTATTGCTTGCTGGTCTGATTGAAGGTTTGAAAATCAATATTGTTGAGCCGACACCGGCGAAAAAAGGGGATTATATTGCAAATCCGAAAAGGCTGGCGGTTAGTACTGAGGTTGACGATGAGGCAGCGGGTGTTGAAATGCTAAATAACTTTGTTATTTATGCTAATCAAAAGTTAGTTAACAAGCTGCAAAATAATGCTCATACAATCATCAGGCATAAAATTGAAATTCTCAGCAAGCAGGTTGCAAAGCTGAGGGAGCAACACCGGCAGGGTCGAATCTTAACTATTAAAAAGATGGAGCAGGATAATGCTAAAAAAATAGCCCTGTTGCAGGAGCAGTTATCCGCTTATGTAGCTAAGGCGAAGGCTAATCGAACAACTCAGATTGTCAATGCTGGGGAAGCGCTTGAGATGGCAAAAAGCCTCGGTATTACCTACCCCACCACTTTAGATGCCATGGCGCAAAGGGGGCAGGAAGGCAGGACTGTGAATACGGCAATTACAGTTATTGACAAGCAGACATCATCACTTTATCTACAAGGAACAAAATATTTGTCAGCATTAATCGAAACACTGACAAATAGAAAAAGTGATGAACAGTACCTGACTGAAGTTAACAACTTGAGAGAAAAAATCCAGCTGACAAAAAATGACCAGACATTAGTGGCATTGAAAAAAAGGCAGTCAGATGACCCATGGATCAAAGGTCTGCCTGCAAAGCTTGCCGAAATGGATGCTTTAAAAGCACTAAGTCCGGATTTTGCCGATGTTGTTGCCTTTACTCTGGATGATTCTGCTGTTATTACAAATGAGAAGATAAAACCGAATAGAAAGTTAATCGTAGCAGTGGGTTTTGTATTGAGTCTGTTTATCGCTTTATTTGTGGCGATGATCGTGGCTTCATTAAAAGAAAGAAACAGGGAAACGGAGAATATTTAGGGGTTTATTTAATATAAACCCTTGTAAGTTTTTCCTTACGTTAACTTGCCTGAAACGCTGATAACAAAAATTAAACATTGCGTCCATAATACATGCACAGACACAGGGAATGAGTTTGTACAGGGACTAAGGATATTCACAAGTAGTATTGGAATGTAACATGGAAATGGACAAGGGAAGCTCGACGATTACATGGAAGTGCGCACGGACATGCAGCCTCCAGAGGGAATGACTACAACTTAATGTTTATCACCAAGCAAGTACCTGGAGCCCCGACTTATTGTCGGGGCTTTTTTTTTGTGCGTTTCAGACCATTGGATAAAAATAATCGATGTCAAAGATTTACCTGATTAGCCATAATACTCAGCTACTAATTTTTTTAACCACGAAAAACACTAAAAAAAGATTTTTATTTTAAATTTTCGTGCTTTTAGTGTCTTTCGTGGTTAATGTTTTGTAGTCTGATGATGATATTAAGCTCAAAACATCTGTCAATAACTATAAATTGTAACCTGGCTGACTTTTGTGGCTAATCAGGAAGATTTATCTGTTTCTGGCATGTGACTGCGTAAATGCGTAAAGAATGCTGATTTGTAGGTTGGTGCTGAGGTACGAAGCCCAACGGTTTATCTGCATTCTGTTGGGCTTCGTACCTCAGCGCCAACCTACAAAACCTACGTTCATTTTTGGGTATTCGTGTTAATCTTTTGATTATCTTATGTGAGACTGTTTATGCTTATGTAAGCACCATGTTGGTAGACCCTTGTTAGTAACAATTTGCGAGCCACAATTTATGAGAACGTGACCGTGTTGAAGGCTTACGACTGGAAAACTGGGTTTGATATGGAAAAGTCTCGCAACGAGTTGTTTTTGGTTAGACGCTACACATAAAACAATATTATTCTTAGGAAAGTATTGACCTCAGGTTCATTCCCCAGTACACTTCCCGCCCGTTGTAGCAGGGCCTGAACGATGATGTTACAACGTGTGTGTCCCCATCGTCTAGAGGCCTAGGACACCGGGTTTTCATCCCGGCAACAGGGGTTCGACTCCCCTTGGGGACGCCATTATTTTTTATTCTGAGATTATTCTCTCAGGTAAAAGGCTGGACGAATTTGACTTCAAGAATTTTACTTCAAGGGTCACTACATTCGAACCAGCCTTTTTTATATCTGCTATTTGCTTAATATTGGCGCTCAATATTTGAAATGGCATGTAAATAACTTTCGCGATTTGCGTCTTCTGGCGCACCTTCTGGAGAATGTATTGACCACAGCTGTACTTGCGCTTGAAGATGGAAGCCTGTTTAATGGTAAGTCTATTGGCGTTTGGGGTGAAACCATCGGTGAAGTGGTATTTAATACAGCAATGACGGGATATCAGGAAATTCTCACTGACCCTTCTTACAGTAAACAAATCGTTACCCTTACCTACCCTCATATAGGCAATGTTGGTTGCAATGCGGGTGATGAAGAAGCTGCTGGCATTCACGCTAGTGGCCTGGTTATTCGTGACAGTGCCATGGTAATGAGCAACTGGCGTGGTGAAAAAAGCCTGCATGATTATCTGCTTGAAAATAATACCGTTGCCATATCAGATATTGATACTCGCCGGTTAACGCG
>CAYQXD010000175.1:0-6049 GCA_964421315.1 uncultured Thiotrichaceae bacterium
CCCTTAACTGTAGTAACGCAGGTTTAATTTGACAAATTATGTCAGATTTACTCATCAAGCGAATGACTGAGTTCGGTCATTAGCGGACACTAACAAACAACATTATTTTAGCCGCGAAGGTCGAAATCAGTCATTCCATGTCTAACACCATCAAGCAGCATTTGCTCTATCCAGCAACTCCCTTATTCGATGCAGCAGCATTTTAGAACCATAGGGTTTCAGCAATCGTTGCTGATACAACTTTTCATCAAACTTGCGCTCATGGCGCAACTTACTAAAACCACTCGCCATCTGTATTATTATGTCAGGGTAATTCTTTTTCACTCTGGCTGCCAGCTCGTATCCACCCATGCCCGACATGGTGACATCACTGAACAGCAAATCGACGCTCTCCGTTTTCAGTATTTCTAATGCTTTTTCACCGCTTTGTGCGCACAGCACTTTGTAGCCATGTTTACTAAGAAAATCTTTTGCCAGACCACATAATTCACCTTCATCATCCACAACTAAAATAGTTTCATCTCCTGAATAATCCCACGGTGTATCCGCAGTTTTCAGTACCGGCTCACCAGTAGCCGAACGGAAACAACGCGGTAGATAAATCAGCATTCGTGTTCCCTGTTCAGGTTTTGAATACACCTGAATTGCACCACCCGACTGTTGCACAAAACCATAAACCTGACTCAGGCCCAGACCTGTACCACTGTCACCTTTGGTGGTAAAAAAGGGATCAAATGCTTTTTGTTGTGTTGTTTCATCCATACCAACACCCGTATCCGCAAAGGATAGCAGTACATAATCACCCGGTTTTATATTCAACTGGCTGACATCTTCTGCCACCAGACTGACATTTTGTGTTGTTATGTTAAACGCTCCAGTATCAGTAATGGCATGCATGGCATTATTGCTGATATTAAGTATGGCATCTTGCAGTGCCGCTCTGCAGAACCCATAATCGTACCGAGCATGTTATTAAAATCATGCGCCATATTACCGGTAAGTTTTCCTAATGCATCCATCTTCTGGGTACGCATCAGTAAATCATCCATCGCCTTCTGCTCGGCAATGTTTTTATCAACATCCCGATAACCGGTTAGTTGGCCACTAGCATCAAAAACAGGCACGCCATTTGTTCTCAATCAGTGTTAGCTAAGCTCTCATCGGATATTTAGCATATACTCTAAATGAAACTCGACAACGTCGAAGGACAATGATATTTTATTGGCAAAACATATCAAGCAAAGAAGCTACTCCCATTATGGACAAGGATCACACAATCTTTTTTCGACACTTTTATCCAGCCATCCTCATTATCTTTATTAGCTTATGGCTAAGCGCCTGTGATAACAAGCCACCGTTGCAAAGCATTTCTATGGGCGCACCCCAGTCCACGCAGGCTTCACTCATCTGGCTGACTGATGATCTTGGATTCTTCGAGGAACAGGGCATCCAACTGGATCTACACGCCCACCCCAGTGGCAAGCGGGCGCTGGCAGCGATGATGAGAGGTGAAGTAAAGCTGGCCGTCACTGCGGAAACACCTTTTGTTATCGCCAGTTTCAAACGTGATGATCTACGCCTGTATGCCAGCATGGGGCAAAGTGATAATGAACTCCGTATACTGGCACGCCGTGACCACGGTATCAATCAACCGGCAGACCTTCGCGGCAAGACCATCGCTACCCAGCAAGGTTCAGCTGTACATTTTTTTCTGAGCAGTTTCCTGCTTTATTATCAGCTGGATTCGACAACCACCAGCACTCGCTTCATGAAGGCAGAAGACTTGCCTGTAGCTCTGGCTAATGGTGATATCGACGCCTTTTCAATGCGCGAACCCTACCTCTCTCAGGCAAAAAAACTAATCGGTACTGATAAACTTGTGGAGTTCAGCGTACCGGGACTTTATACCAAATCTTATAATTTAGTGGGCACTACAGGCTTCGACAACAATCATCCCGGTGTTATACGGAAAATTCTGTTTGCACTGAACAAGGGCGCTAATTATGCAGATCAGCACCCTGAGAAAGCCCTGCAGATAATTTCCAGAAAACTCCAGTTACCGCAGGAGCATGTCGCCTCATTATGGTCAGATATGCGCTTGTCGGTCACCCTTAATCAGGGGCTTTTGATTACCCTTCAGGAAGAAGCGCAATGGTCTGTAACCACTGGTCTGATCAAACCAGATAAGCAGAGTGACACACAGATACCGGATTTTCTAACACGAATCAACTCTACACCACTCGAGGAAGCTATACCTTATGCAGTTGGACTGATAGGAATCAAACCCAGATGATGATTCGTTCAAAACTCAAACTACTGACTGCAGGCGCTGTCTTCGTCGTCGTTCTAACCGCAATCGTCACCTGGCTAGAACATCTAACCATACAAAAACAGAACCACCGAGAAGATGCCGTAGAGCAGTTGCAAACAGAAGCGGTAAACCTAAATATTATCACCATCGATCTATTGTACGATGCCCAGATCCGCATTCAACCTGACCAGTGGCAAATCATCTATAATAATTTGGGCAAAAAAATTGCTGACTCGCCATTGCACGAGCAAACGACTTATCCCTTTCTAAAAAAACAGCACCAAAAAATTGGCCAACGATTTAATACCTATATACAAACCCATGAAAATTGCCAACAGAAAAAGGCCACGAATAAGGCCTCGGTATATACTGCCAACTCCTGCCATGAACTACTGCGCCGCCTGGGTACCCAGATACGACTGGCGCAACAGGATTTACTGGTCGAAATTCACAAGATTCATCAGCGTTTAGCGACTCAATCACGTCGGCAGGATTTTATTGGCGGCATATTGTTGCTGGCACTGCCCCTGCTTATGCTGATATTTATTGCCGCACTGGTTCTGCCGGTAACACGGTCGCTGAGTACGGGTTTGACTCGCTTGCTGAAGGCCAGTGACCGATTTAGCCGAGGTGACTTCGGCTACAGGCTGGAAGTTGATGGCCACGATGAAATGGCTATACTGGCCACTACCTACAATACTATGGCACAGCGTCGCGAAGAAGCAGAAAAGTTATTACGGCAAACAGAAAAAAATCTTAGCCATTCCCAGAAAATGGACGCTATTGGGCAGCTCACCGGCGGCATTGCCCACGACTTTAATAATCTCCTGTGTATTATTCAGGGCAACCTGGAGTTGCTTGAACGCCAGATTACAGGTGACGACAAGGCGCATAAAAGGATTAAAAACATCCAGAATTCCACTCAACGCGCTGCTGATCTAACCAGCCAGTTACTGGGTTTTTCACGCCGTCATGCCGAGCACGTAACCGTAACCAATATCAACCAGATTATCCAGGAAATGGAAAATCTGATATCCCGCTCAGTCACTCCGCAGGTGGAGGTACAGCTCCATTTTGCCAGGAATCTCTGGCTGACAGCTATTGATACCGGTGATTTTCAGGATACACTTATCAACCTGGTTCTAAATGCCCGTGATGCCATGAGCGGGAGTGGCCAGCTCACACTTGAAACACAAAATTGCTATCTGGATGCAGCCTATTGCTCACTCAACCCCGACGCAAACCCTGGTGAATATGTACAACTGGCGGTAAGCGACAACGGTGAAGGCATGTCAGGCGAGCGACAAAACCGCATCTTTGAACCCTTTTTCACAACAAAAGCACAAGGCAAGGGCACAGGGCTAGGACTGGCCATGGTATTTGGTTTTATTAAACGTTGTAAAGGCCATATCAAAGTCTACTCCGAGCCGAACATCGGTACCACCTTTAGAATTTACCTGCCAAAAGCAGAAGGTGAGAATCTGCCAGACAAACAAACCAAAAAACAAATCGAGAAACTACCCCGTGGTATCGAAACCCTGCTGGCTGTTGACGACGAAGCTGACCTGCTGGAACTGGCCAAAGAGTCCCTACAAGAACAGGGCTATCGGGTTATAACCGCCAAAAATGGTAATGAGGCACTGAAAAAACTGGCTGAAGAGCCTTCTATCCAGCTGCTGTTCAGCGATATTGTGATGCCAGGCGGCATAAACGGTTATGAACTGTCCGAACAGGCTAGCACGCAGTATCCAGAACTCAAGGTTCTGCTCACTTCAGGTTATACAGAAAAAGCCATCGCCCACAATGGACAGGCACGTTTTAATGCCAACCTGCTCAGCAAACCATACAGCCAGGCGCAACTGATACAACAGGTACGGGCATTGCTGGACGAGCCAGTTTAATAAAACCTGTGCAACGCTGCCCCTCCAGAATTAATTTCAGGCTTTTTTCCACCAGCACAGTAAATCTACAGGGCACCTCTAAAAAGTACATTTTTAGAGGTGCCCTACAGCAAATACCATCAGTACCGACCGTGTTCCTTCATGATGTAGTTATTCATTTCGACAAATTGCTGGTTCATTCTTAAGAGCGTCTGATGAACGGAGCGAACAATCATCTTCATGATTTTACCTGATTACCCATGAGCTTCCGCCATTTTATAAATAGCCGCGCAACACCTCGTCATTCCTGCATTCCCTTAGCAGGAATCTAAATTTACAATAAATAGATTCCCGATAAAAGACTTCGGGAATGACGCGTAATATATAGCGTTGCAGTTACTTTAGCCTTTATTTTATATAATTTGGCGGAGACTAATGGGTAATCAGGAACACCTTTCATAAAAAAATAACCTGAAGGGCTTTGTTTTGAATATTAGTAGGGCTATTATTTCAGCGTAATGTTATTTAATTCTAGTATAGCGTTGAGAGACTAATATCAATCGCAGCAGAATGTATTAATTCATATGGCTGAATTTTGTTACAATACCTCTCTATTACCACATAGAGCAGATGAAATAGCAGCGTTCCTGAAATAATGATGGACAGGACATTCAATATGGATAAAAACTTCACTCACAAAGGCTCGAAAATTACCCCCTCTGGTAAAATGGTAGAGGGAAATGTCACAGCCGAGCCACTACATAATCGCCGCGTTCAGGATGGCATAACTTCAAAAAGCCCTACTCGAAAAATGAACCTGGATCGTAGACACCCAAATAGTGAGCGCCGGGGAGATGGCAATCCTAATTACAATGGCCCGTCTCGCAGATATACTATTGATAGAAGGCTAACCGCCAAAGACCGCAGAATGGCAGCGTGAATTAATGGGATTTACTACAAATAACAATCACCCAAACGCCATTCCTCTCTTACAACTCACCCAACTCATCCACTTCTATAGCCCCGTAAATCCCCATACCAGTAAATAATGTTTTTGAACCAAGGAGCTCATCCAGCAAAGTTTTCACGCCCTTCTTCCTGACCTCCTCTTCATATATTGTCTTTTTTCAAAGATAACACTCCCTATTTGATAACAGTCAAGTCCACTCCAGCGCATCTGGCGTAAACTTACAATTGTTAAGCAATAAAACTGTCAACAATTGCGAAACGAAGGAGTTATAGATGAACAACAAACACTCTATGGAAAGAGATACGAGGAAATTAATATACGTTATTATTTCTTTATCAATATTGGTGCTCGTATTATTTGGTTCTGGATCATTAATATGAGTGGCTACAATTTTTATTTGTATTAGAGACCGTTTGTCCAGGAGAGGTTCTGATTAAGGTAGTTAGTGCCTGGCTCCGATTATTTGAACAAGGTTACTCAGCTAACCTTTCTATTATAACGGGCATAAAGAATTAAACTTTGATTTATGTCCTTCCACCTGACTGGCAACAGGCGTACAAGAATAGATCTGTAATTTACCAAATGAGTAAAAAATGAACGATTTAACTTTCCAGATGCTACTGCACTGCCATTACACCGGCGACGAGAATAATATTGAACAACTACATGTTGAGTATTTGGTTGAAAACAACTGGCAGGAACTGTCCCTCAACAACTCTAGCCCGGGTTTCGATATTTTCATGTATGCCATCCTCACCTGCCAGCACATGTTCTTTAGAAATAATGCGGCAGAATACGACCTGGTAATGGAATCAAGCGAAGGATTAATAACAGTCATTACCAACGAACACAGAAGCATTCAAACACTGAATGTCGAATTCAAAGGCA
>CAYQXD010000176.1:0-5860 GCA_964421315.1 uncultured Thiotrichaceae bacterium
GCAGCAAGACCATCAGCAATTTCTTTTCTGCGAGCCTCTAACGCGCCAATAACAGGCGGCCAGATGAATTTCATGCAGAACCAGACGAACAATGCGAAGGTAATCGATTGGCCGATTAAGGTTAGGTTAATGTTCATTAATGAGCTCCGCCAGGGTTTTTAAAAACACCCTTTAATTCTTAACTATACTGTATTTAATACTAAGGTTTAAAAAACCGTGTTTTATAAACTGCGGCCTTAAATAACAGCAAATAGAATATAGAAAGCGATACCTACGCCAATCATTGGAACCGCATCAACCAGACCCATTACAATGAAAAACTGGGTACGTAACATCGGCAGTAACTCAGGCTGACGAGCGATACCTTCAATAAAACGCGCACCTAAAATGCCGATGCCGATGGCAGCGCCCATAGCGCCCATACCTAAAAGCATTGCGCCAGCGATATATAACAATGAAGCTTCCATTGTGATCTCCTAATTGAAAAGTTAAAAGTTAAAAATCTGGTAGCTACTCAGCCAACCCTAAGAAAACCGCCATCTCTGCGTTAAAAAATGGACACTTACACTTGTAAGCTCACATTTTTTGCCTTGATCTGACAATTTTCTTAGGGCAATCTGAGTAGCTACAAAATCTAATTCAGTATGGCTAATGGTGATGGTGCGCCATTTCCATATAAACAACCGACAGCGTCATAAAAATGAATGCCTGCAGGGTAATAATAAGGATATGGAACACTGCCCACGCCCACTGTAATACACCAGCAAAAACAAACAGCGTTAAACCGCTACCAAATAATAAAGCAATTAAAATAAAGATCATCTCGCCTGCGTACAGGTTGCCAAATAAACGCAGCGATAAAGAAATTGGTTTAGAAATAAGACCAACAAACTCAAGAAAGAAGTTAATTGGAATTAAAAATATCTTAACTGGCAGGCTTTTCGCCTCAAATGGCTGCATGGTTAACTCCGCCATAAAGCCACCAATGCCTTTAATTTTGACACTGTAAAACATAGTTAACGCAAAAATCGCTAAAGCCATGCCGAATGTGGCATTGGGGTCAGTAGTAGGGACTATCTTAAAAAACACATGATGCGGATCAGCACCAAAAATACCTGAGCCGACTATGCCTGCCAACTGTGGCAACCAGTCTACCGGCACTAAATCCATTAGATTCATTAATAAAATCCAGATGAAAAGGGTAAGCGCCATAGGCGCTACCAGTGGATTCTTTCCGGTAAAGGAGTCGCGTACATTACTGTCAATAAACTCAATCACCCATTCCACAAAGTTTTGCAAGCCACCCGGCACGCCATCAGTGGCGTATTTAGCCGCTTTGTGAAAGAAAAACAGAAAGACAACACCTAACATAATAGAAAATAACATGGTGTCAACATGTATTGCCATGAAACCCATGTCTTTGGCTTCCTGAGCGGTGTGTGCAAAACCCCAGCTACCCGCGTTATCATACCCTTCAGGGAACTTGCCATAGGTAAGATTCTGCAAATGATGCTTGATGTATTCGCTTGCTGTCTGGGCTTCACCAGCCATAATCACTCTCTATCTTTGTATCTATTCAGCTAGCCCTTAAAAACCGCCAGATCTTCGTTGAAAAATGATTATTTACATGCGTAAACTCACATTTTTCGCCTTAATCTGACGATTTTTAATGCCAATCTGAGCAGTTACACTCTGTTTTAATTACGCCATTCTTTGTCTCGCAAACGGCACGTTCTAAGTATTTTCTCTATGACTTATGTATTCGGCGCTAGTGTTTAGTAAAAACATTCTGCACCACCGGGGTCATATGTATAAATAAGTATGTAAGCATTAAAGCTACTATGCTAATCGGCTTCACCAGAACAAATACAATCACAAACATCGCGCCGGTAAATACAAATTTGTATATCTCGCCAACATAAAACGTGGTCAGCAAGGTTGTCGCTGCTACTGTCGGTTTTACTCGAAAAACTTTTATTGCAAACCAGGCATTTGCCAGTGTTGCAATTAGCCCTCCAATAAGCGAAGAGTAAGCGACGACATACGGCATCGCATAATCAAAAGCAGGATCAAAAAAAAGCAATAAAACAGACAATATAATCGTTGCCAGCAGCTGCGTTAAAATAAATCGAAACGCCTGTTGTTGAGAGCGCTTATGTGACACTGTCAACTGCTGCTCCAGCTGTTGCTCTAGCTGTTTCCTCTCTGGCTGTTGTTGTAAGTCTAGCTGAACCTCTGGACTCTTTTCAGAATCTGGTCGATTAAGTGACTTTTCCGGATCTAACTGATCTTGTTGCATAGTTTTTGCGTTCCAACCAACAATCAACTCACCGTTTTGGGAAAAAAACGGCCAGCGGGCTAGCAATGCGCGCGAATTATATAAGACAGGGGTATTTAAGGTCAAGGAATGAATCCAGTCATAACGTAATTCTATAGTAGAAAGAGCTAATCTTGCTGCCTGAGACTAGTCATTATCATGTTGATAGCCTCCCGGGAGGTTGCCCCGGAGCTGGAAGTGTCGTTATTGTATGGTGGGCTACTGCTTCACCTCACTCAAACACCCATGAATCCGTTGCGTAAGATCAGCCTGTGTGTATGGCTTACTGAGTAAATTTGTTTCAAATAACGCCTGACCATTTCGTGCGACAGCCATTTCAGTATAACCTGATGTCAGCAGCACTTTAAGCTCAGGTGTCACTTATCGCCAGTTGTATATATTGACCGGCTATAACGCCCGGGTTAATTGCGCAATAAGCTTCATCCAGCGTACTGTTGAAAGTCTCGATGCTCAATTTGCCATGCCCCGCCCGCATCACGTGCATTTAACACCAGGTTGAGCAGGGCATCCTCGAAGTCGCCACAATCAATGTCAGTTTTCCACAGATTCGTATCAAGGTGATACTTCACCTCAACCTGCGGGGTGAGCGACCGCCGAATCAAACTCTCCATATTATTAATCAAACTATTAATATCCGTGATTTTGATACTTACCGGCTCACTACGCGAGAAAGCCAGCAATCGCCTGGTCAAGGTGGCAGCTCGCTCGCTGGAGCGCTTGATATTGTTTATGCGTTTTTGTGCTTTTTCATTAGCAACAATCTGACGCTCAAGTAATTCCAGGTTGCCTAAAATAATACCAGGAATGTTATTGAAGTCGTGTGTAATGCCACCGGTAAGCTGGCCGATAGCATCCATCTTTTGTGCGCGGCGCAAAGCCTCTTCGGTCTGTTTGTGCTCAGCAATATCAAAAAAATAACCGCGCATCAAAGCTGCTTCGCCATCTTGCTCAATGACGCTGACTTCATCACGAATCCATATAGTTTTTCCATCCGCAGTAATAGCGCGGTACTCAAGAGTGTGATCCAGACCCTTTGTGTTTCTATTTGGCAGTAATTGATTGTCTCCGTTTTATCATCCGGGTGGATACGGTCTGTCCAGCTGTTAAAATCAGACCATTGTTCTGCCGGGTAACCGGTAAGCTCAAATATCTGCGGCCCCATGTAGTTAAAACGCTGAGTGATAAGATCAAATTCCCAGGCAACAGCGGCAGTAGTTTCGATTAGATTGCGATATAACTTTTCACTGGCCTGTAGCTTTATTTTACTTCTGGCATTTTAACAAGCCTAAAACAATAAAACTTGACCAGTGTCACCCTGGTGAACCATAAATACGACCTTAATGGAGACTATGATTCAATTTTATTTAAAATACCCTCAAGCACATCTAAATTAGAGTAGCTTATCTCTACAGTGCCTTTACCTTTACCCTTTTGCTTTATATGAACCTGCGCACCCAGATACTCTGTTAGTCGCTCTTCCAGCTTGATAATGTCCGGGTCTTTTCGCGTGACTTTAACTTTTTTTGCCGGCGCGGATATCTTGCGAATTAAAGCCTCAGTTTCACGTACAGATAAACCTTTTCTGGCAACATCTTTCGCCACACGGCTTTGCTCCAGTCCGTCAATCGCCAGTAATGCCCGTGCATGACCCATTTCTATATCGCGCATCGCCAACAGAGTTTTAACATCTGGATTTAGCTCCTGTAGCCGTAACAGGTTACTCACTGTGGCACGGGAACGCGCCACCGTATCGGCAACCTGTTGATGGGTCATACTAAACTCATCAATTAATCGTTTTAATGCGCTGGATTCTTCCAGCGGGTTTAAATTTTCACGCTGAATATTTTCGATCAGTGAAACTGCGGCAGCGGTCTGGTCATCAAAGATTTTAATAACTGCAGGAATCTTTGATAAACCGGCTTTTTGTGTTGCTCGCCAGCGCCGCTCACCCGCTACAATCTCGAAACGTCCTTTACCATTGATGCCGGTTTTTTCTCGCAGCACAATAGGCTGTACCACGCCCTGGTTAGAAATAGAATCAGCCAGCTCCTGCAGGCTTTCTTCATCAAAATGCTCACGTGGCTGCCATGGTCCTCGTTCAATCAGGTCAACATCGATATTGCGCAACTCATTTTCGGTTTTTGCCTGCATCATGGATTCAACATCACTGTTGCCCAATAGCGCGGTTAAACCGCGACCCAGACCTTTTTTCTTTACCACCATTTTTTAAACCTGTTTTCTATCACTATTTTAAGGAAAACACTCGACCACCTAATATTGACAGTAGGCATGACGTTTTTTTATTTGACAGTAGTAGCACAAGGATGTGCTGTTTACGAACCAAAGGACGGACAGAGACCACTGAGTACACGCAGGAAACAGATGAATCTCGACAAGGATAATAAAAAGTTACGCAGTTACCTTGTTTTATTAATCTCTGTGCGCTCGTGATCTCTGTGTCAATTAAATCAACGCCTATATTTGTGCAAATATGGAGCGACTGAATACTTACATTATAAGTCAGAGCTAAACCAGTGATGCTGCCGCCTTAGCACGGCTTTCACGCCGTAACATCTCACCGGCCAGTGATAAATAAGCCAGTGCGCCACGTGATGTTTTTTCATATAACAGTGCCGGCAGACCATAACTTGGCGCTTCTGCCAGGCGCACATTACGCGGCACAATGGTACGATACACGCGATCACCAAAATGCTCGATCAACTGTGCAGAAACATCATTTGCCAGGGTATTACGGGTATCAAACATGGTGCGCAGTAAACCTTCAATTTTTAAATCAGGATTAACCGACGAGCGTACCTGCTCAATCGTCTCCATTAATGCGGTCAGACCTTCCAGCGCGTAATATTCACACTGCATGGGAATAATCACCCCATCCGATGCCACCAGCGCGTTTAAGGTCAGCATATTTAATGCCGGCGGGCAGTCAATTAATACATAATCATATTCATTAACAATGGGCGCAATACTGGCCTTAAGACGCTGCTCGGCATTATCTGCGCGCATCAACTCAACTTCTGCCGCTGTCATATCCGAATTAGCAGGCAACAGGTCAATACCGACATTTTCAATGTGATGCACCACTTCATGTGCATCCACACCATCCAGCAGACAATCACAAAAGGTTTTTTCAAGCGCGTATTTATCAACACCCACACCCATGGTGGCATTACCCTGCGGATCGAGGTCAATCAATAATACTTTTCGTTTGGTTGCCGCCAGAGATGCGGCAAGATTTACGCTGGTGGTGGTTTTACCGACACCACCTTTTTGATTTGCTAATGCGAGTATTTTTGACATGGTTCTATCGAGTTACTGTTGAGTTATTCATGTTTTATTCCAGCGGCTTTATTTCTAATAAATGCCGCTCGGCATTCAGACCGTAAACATCCAGTGCATAAGACTCACTGAGTACATACTGGTCATTCTCAATGCGCTCATCCAGCTTGCCTTGCATCACCAGAATACGGGTATTTTTGCTGGTACTCTTATACTGCAAATGCG
>CAYQXD010000177.1:0-5831 GCA_964421315.1 uncultured Thiotrichaceae bacterium
GGGGTCAGAGTAAAATTTATTCAAGTATTATGAACGTGTGGTTGATAAATGGCAGGCAGTACGCGTTCCCACGCAGGAGAAGGGCTTAGGGTCAGAGTAACATTAAATATGTTGCTCTGACCCTGAGCTATTCTGTTGAACATTATTAATGTTGCGCCAGGCCTTGTGCCAACAGTGTTGCTGCCAGTTGATTTAAGCTGACACCTTCGTTTTCGGCGCGTTTTGCCAGTTGTCGATGTAGGCTCCTGGGAATACGTTGTACATACTGACCGCTATAGGTTTTTGGCAATGGTAATTTGCCTTTGTCTTCCTGTTCTGCCATCACCCATGCTTCAAAAGCATCATGCGCTTCTGCAATGGCCTCGTCGATAGTGGATCCATCAGCAATACAACCAGGCAAATCAGGGAAAGACACCATATAGCCACCGCCTTCATCAGCAGGGACGGGTGATATATTGATAGGATAATTTTCAAATTTCATTGTGCTGCCTCAATTAGTTTAATCAAGTACTTGATATACAAGGGCTTGACAGGTTTATGCATAGGTATCGTCAGGTGCTGACCTATCGCATTGGTCAGCACGGCATGACTGGTGCCACGTTGGCGCAAAGTGAGATCAAAGGCTTTACAGAGTGTTTTAATATTGTTAGGTGTCCAATCGGCTTTCGGATTGGATTTCATTTGCTGTAGCAGTTTCTCGGCTTTGCTCATGCTTAAATGATACTAAACATAGTATCATTGTCAAGAGTCACTATTCAATATCTAATTTTTGTAGCCGGTAGCGTAATTGTCTCAAACTCAGCCCCAGTAATTTCGCTGCAGCGGTTTTGTTCCAGCGGGTTTTTTCCAGTGCCTGTTTGATGCTTTGACGTTCCTGGCCGACCAGATCCATTGGGTCTACGGTGGCTGATTGTGACACTGTTATTTCGTTGTTTATACTTGCATGGTTGTTTACGGGTCTCAGGTGCAAGTCCTGTATGCTAATGCGATTGTCATCCGATAATGCGATGGCGCGTTCCAGTATGTTTTCCAGTTCTCGCACATTGCCGGGAAAGTGGTAGTTTTGTAGAGCGGTTATTGCCTCTGCATCAATTAATGGTATCGGCACAGCCATTTTTTCTGCCAGATTACTGAGTAATTGCTCAATAAATAGTGGGATGTCTTCTTTTCTTTCACGCAAGCTGGGTATGGTTAGCTCGATGACATTAATGCGGTAATACAGGTCTTCTCGAAAAGTGCCCTGGGCGACCAGCTTGACCAGGTTTTTATGGCTGGCACTGAGAATTCTGGCATCAACGGGGTTTTCCTGCGCGGCGCCGACCGCTCGTACCGCTTTTTCCTGTATTACGCGTAATAGTTTTACCTGCATGTTCAGTGGCAGTTCGGCAATTTCATCAAGGAACAGTGTGCCGCCATTGGCAGCTTCGAACAGCCCTTGTTTGTCTGCGTGTGCGCCGGTAAAACTGCCTTTAAGGTGGCCAAAAAATTCACTGTCCATTAGCTCGGCAGAAATTGCGCCGCAGTTGACTGGAACAAAAGGGCCATGGTTTCTTGAACCCTGTTGATGGATCATTCTGGCAACACGTTCTTTACCTGAACCGGATTCACCGTGGATAAATACCGGTGCCTGATTTCTTGCCAGCTTTTTAATATTTTTTAATAAGGTTTTGACTGCATCTGAATTACCGGTAATGTTAATTTTGTTTTTGTCGGCACCTTTGTCGGCATTATTATTCGTGGTTTTTTCAGGCAGGCTGGTGGCCGCAGAAACAAGATTGCGTAAAATTTGAATATCCACCGGCTTGGAAACAAAATCAAAAGCGCCGGCCTTTAATGCTTTTACTGCCGATTCCATATTGCCGTGTGCAGTGATAACAGCGATGGGTATGTCATTAAAATTTTCTTGAACATGTTTAACTAGTTCAATGCCGTTACCATCAGGCAGACGCATATCCGTCAGGCATAAATCAAAATGCTCGGTATTAAGCAATAATTTTGCATCAAGGAGATTCAGTGCGGATTGAGATGCGATATCCATGCGCATCAGTGTGATTTCAATGAGTTCGCAAATGTCGGCCTCGTCATCAACAATGAGTACTTTTTTTGCTGCCATAAATTGGACTCTTGATAAAGTTTATTTTTTTCTCTGTATGAAAAGCGTAAGTGCATATTCTTAGGCACAGAGGCTTCAAAGGACACAGAGAAAATTAATTTATTTACTTACTTACAATAATAATCCTTTGTGTTCTCTGTGTTCTCTGTGTCTATGTATTTAGCATTACTGAACCTGCTGAAAATATATTCTAAAACAGGTGCCACCGTTAGCGGGTGAAATATAATGTATTTTAGCACGGTTACTTTCAATTACTTCTTTGGTTATGTATAAACCTAAACCTGAGCCTTCCTTGCTGGTGGTAAAAAACGGGTCAAAAATATGTGCCTGTATTTCTTTATTTATACCCGATCCGTTGTCGATTATATCCAGATAAGGCTGCCTGCTATCGGAATCGCTATGCTGACTAATGGCACCCTTGATAATAACCATTATATTTGATGTTTCCATATTTGAATGGTTGATGGCATTGCTACATAAGTTCCACATAACCTGATGCAGCTGGCTTGAATCAAATAATATCTCAATATTTTCAGGGATGATTTTAATTTGTATTTGGTAGGCCTTTAACTTGTTTGTTGAAATAAATTCTTCTCTAAATTTTAATAACCATTGGTAAAGATTAATGGTCTCGGGGCTGCCTCGCTGTTGTCTGGAAAGTTGTAATACATTTTCCACGATACCATTGAGGCGTTTTGACTGGGTATTAATGATAGTGGTTAATTTTTTGTCCGCTTCATTTATCGATGTTTCTCCCAGTAATTGCCCTGCGTGATTAATTGCAGCCAGGGGGTTGCGAATTTCATGTGCAATGCTGGCGGTTAAACGACCGAGGGATGCCAGTTTTACCTGCTGAAAACGCTGTGCCAGCTGTGTTGCATCTTCTAAAAAAATTAGGGTGCGTCCCAGGTGTTTGCCTAAGTGATTATTGGGGCCGCTTGTGTTTTTATGTGTGTTTTGATGGATATTGCTAAAACCCGGTTGTAAATCAGGCAGTCCCTGTGTTTGTTGAACAGGCTGGTGGTTTTGAATTGCATTATTATTCCAGTCCAGAAAACGGCTATATAACGCTGCAGAGACTTCTTTTAAGTTAGTGTGGGAATCTATAGTGATGTGTCCTAGTAGTTCTAAGGCCGCATTATTTGCCATTAAAATCAGGCCATTGTTTTTAATAACCATAATGCCTGTGCGCATGCTTTTAATGATGTGCTCATTCATTTGTACAATGGTTTCCAGTTCAGCACTGGTTTCTTCGGCTAGTTGTTCGGACTCTTTAAGCCGTTTTGCGGTGTAGATGGTCAAAAGGGCCGAAATAAATATTAATATTCCTAGCAATCCTGCTTGAGTAAAGGCTGGAGAATGGTCGGCATAAACCAGTTGTGAATAAATCTGCTCTGTAATTACAGCCAGTGTTGCAATAGCTGCAAACGCGATGGTAAGTCGTTTTTTTAAAAATAAACTGCTCATTGAGACGCTGATAATAAGCAGCATGCCGAGGCCGGATCGAATGCCACCGGTGGCGTGCATTAATATGATAATGCAGGAAATATCAACCAGCGTGTGAATGATTACCTGCGTTTCAAGTTGCGGTTTTTGGCGATAAATGCCTGCAAAGAAAAATAAACTGGCTATCAGGTAAGAAATAGAAGTAGTAATAAAAATCTTATCATATGAAAACTTACTGCTGATTAGTAGATGAAACCAGCCATTTAAGTAAATGGTAATAAAGAGTAGCGCCAGTGAAACACGAAAATAATTAAATAAACGTAATCGGTACCAGGTGTCGGCAGTATTTTGTGGAAGGGTGTTATTCAAGTTACGGTTTGCTTGTCAGGTATGAATTTTGTTATGGCTTATTGTTTGTACAGGATGAGTATAGCTGTAAATACTTATGTAATACTTCGTATTCGTATAAAATTGGTTCAATATGAGTCAACTATTATGAGTCAATTATCATGAGTCAATTATCATGAGTCAGGCAGAATCAGCTAGAGCAAAGGTTGCTGCATCTATAAATATCTTATTGGTACAGGATGTTTTCCAGGTAGGCGACATTAAATGTAATGCCGATAAGATAATTGATGCGGCAATTAAAGCCAGTGGGCAGGGTGCAGATCTGGTTGTTTTCCCTGAATTGGCGTTGGTTGGTTATCCACCGGAAGATTTATTACATCGTCAGGGCTTCCTTGCGCAAACAAAACATGAAAGTCTGAGAATACAACAAAGTTTAAAAGAAAGTATTGGTGATACCGGTGTGGTATTTGGTTTGCCATATGAGCATTCGGGTAAGCTTTATAATGCAGCCATATATCTGAAAAACGGCATAATTAATCAGTTTTGTTTTAAACAGTCTTTGCCTAATTATTCGGTATTTGATGAAGTACGTTATTTTGTTGCCGGACAGGAAAGCGTGGTTATTGATGTAAAAGGGCACAAAATAGGTTTGTTGATTTGCGAGGATATCTGGCAACAGGCGATTGTAAAGCAGTCAAAAAAGAATGGCGCGCAGGCAATTATTGTATTAAATGCGTCACCTTTCCATATTAATAAACATGCGACACGTGTTGCTATATTACAAAATCATGCTTCGCAGCTTGATCTTCCTATTATGTATCTCAACATGACTGGTGGTCAGGACGAGCTGGTGTTTGACGGTGATTCGCTGGCGGTGAATCGCCACGCAAAACTGATAACACGTGCGAAGTTATTTGAAGCGGATACTGTGAATATCATTTTTGACGGCAAAGATATACTTTTACCACAACGGCTAGCATCGCAACCACGGTCATCACAATCACTACTGGCAATGCCTTCCAGTGATGCCATGGTTTATAAGGCACTGGTAACAGGGGTGCGGGATTTTGTGCATCAAAACGGTTTTACTGGCGTGGTTATTGGTTTATCCGGCGGTGTCGATTCGGCGCTGACACTGGCGATTGCGGTTGATGCCCTGGGCGCAAAAAATGTTGAAGCAGTGATGATGCCATCTCGTTATACCGCCGATATCAGTTTGCAGGATGCGCAGGCACAGGCAACAACGCTTGGCGTGGGCTATGATGTCATCCCCATAGAGAATGTATTTAAAAGTTTTTTGACCACACTCGCACCTGTATTTGGCGATGCGGCAGTCGATACCACAGAAGAAAATATACAGGCACGCTGCCGTGGCTTACTGCTGATGGCAATTTCAAATAAAAAAGGCCGCATGGTACTTACCACCGGCAATAAAAGTGAAATGGCGGTGGGTTATGCCACCTTATATGGCGATATGTGTGGTGGTTTTGCGCCAATAAAAGATGTCTGCAAAACCCTGGTGTATGAATTATGCCGCTACCGAAACAGTGTGTCGCCAGTGATTCCTGAACGGGTATTAACACGGCCACCTACTGCCGAACTTAGAGCAGATCAGTGTGATCAGGATTCATTGCCTGATTATGCGATATTAGACCGCATTCTGGAATTGTCAGTAGAGCAGGATAGGCCTATTGATGAAATTGTGGCGCAGGGCATAGACCGGGAAGATGTTTTACAGGTCATTACGCTGGTGCAGCGTAACGAGCATAAACGCAGGCAATCAGCACCGGGTATCCGTATTACACGGCGGGCGTTTGGGCGGGATCGACGGTATCCGATTACTTCGGGTTACCGCAGAAAATAATGAATAGTGAATAGTGAATAGTGAATAGTGAATAGTGAATAGTGAATAGTGAATAGTGAA
>CAYQXD010000178.1:0-5563 GCA_964421315.1 uncultured Thiotrichaceae bacterium
CAAAGTGCCGAAATCAGTCATTGCTATATCTGACACTGCCTGGCAAATGAAATACAGATTTATACAATTAAATGCTGGTTATTTTTCAAATAGCCCCGCGTATTCCTCATAACCTTCTTTTTTTAAATCGTCTTTTGCTATAAATTTTAACGATGCTGAGTTAATGCAATAACGTAAACCCGTTGGCTCCGGTCCATCTTTAAATAAATGCCCTAAATGTGAATCAGCATTTTTACTGCGTACTTCGGTGCGTGGGAATATCAGGTAGTAATCTTTTTTCTCAGTAATGTTAGTAGTTTCCAGTGGTTGATAGAAACTTGGCCAGCCGGTACCGGATTTGTATTTGTGAGTAGATGAAAATAACGGCTCGCCACTGATCACGTCGACATAAATACCATCGCGTTTTTCATCCCAATATTTGTTCTTAAATGGTCGCTCGGTATCGTCGTTTTGAGTAACAGAATATTGCAGTGGTGTAAGACGTTGCTTTAATTCGGCATCTGTTGGTTTAACATAAGCAGAGGAAGATGTTGCTTGCGTATTATCATTGCTGAATACAGTAGTCATGGCAAATGCAGAAATTAAACATGCAAAAAAAAGAATAGTTTTTTTCATTAGGATACCCGTGAAGATCGGTTAATAATATTAACTGGTGTTGAGACTGGGCAGGAGTTGAGAAGTTTCGAAATGAGGGTTTTAATTAAAACCAGTCCAGTATTTATAAAATAAACAATATTAAGAGTGATTTTAGTGATAGGGTAAATGTTTAATACTACCGTCATCTCGACCAACGGGAGAGATCTTATAGCACAGTAGAACCAGGTTTTTTCTGTTGGTTGAGATGACGATGGCTTCAATAATATTCTGTGCAAAGGTTGTAGTTAGATTATAGCTTTGCCTTCAATATGATTTTTAATCCTTTCCTGGTGAATATTTTCTAGCAGCATCTTTACCTACGGCTATTACGGTTAAACTTGAAGTTAACCAGTATACTTTTAAAATGGAACTAAGAGCAATTAATGACAGAATCTGAACAGCAACCTGTTAGTATCAGTGCTGCTTTTGACCTGCTGGCCAAAAATACTGAGTTGTCTCTGGGTGAATATACTTTAATCACGCAGAGCCAGGCTGATATTGAGCATTATCTGGCGCAACACCTTGGCACCTTCAGCACCGTGCTTTATGGGGCTTTTTCACGCAAAACCATTGTCTCACCTTTGGCTGGTAGCATCGTTGATATGCTTGTTGTGTACAGGGAAGCGGATGTAAAAAATATCCTGCCGTACCGAATATTCAGGAAATTGAGTGACGACCTGATTAAACAATATCCTGATGCTTATGTGTTGAAAAATCAAAGTGTTTTAATGTTTCCAGTGAAAAACTTTCACTTTAAAATTCGACCAGCCTATGCCATATCAGGTCATATCTATATGTTCCCTGATGAAAAATTTAATGAATGGGTGAAATATGACATCACATCGTATAATGAAATTTTTGTAAAACAAAATGTACGTCATAAAGGCCAGTTGATAGCAATTATACGAATGATAAAAACCTGGAATAGAGTCTCAGGCAATTTATTTAATGGTTATTATCTAGAGCTTTTAGTCACTGCATTATTATCGTCATATCAAATGACAAGCTATTCAGAAACACTATGCCATGTCTTTAATGTGGCGCTATTTGAAGTTGTTTTTCAAAAACATGATCCTGCCAATATGGAATTTCAGGTAGAAGGCTTGAATGATATAGATGAAGTAATAACGGCCATGCTGTTGTTAAAAAAATCATATCGGCTTGCAGATGAAGCTGTTATGTTTGAGCAAAATGGAAAAACAGAAAAAGCATTGGATAACTGGAATAAATTATTTCCCCAGGTGTTTCCAACACAGCTAGACATGCTCGTTGGTAAAGCAAAAGGTGCCGGAATAAAAGGTGCTGACGCTTTAAGGATGATGCTTAGTAATGGTGGAGTTTACGAAATACGTTAAATCCAGTAAGCTCGGGCAAGATAATAACGTGGCATTGGTATTTATTCGTTATGGACAAAATAAAATATATCCCCGTATCTCTATTTAGTATTTTGATTTTTACCTGTTCTGCTGCAATTGCAACAGGTAAAATTGAAGCGGATAAAATTAAAGCAAACGAGGATTTAAGCATATTCAAAACCGCGCTTAAGCTGACTCCAGACATTGATAATGGTAGGGAATTATACAAGTTGTGCGTGGCATGCCATGGCCCTGAAGGCTGGGGTAATGGCAACGGTTCTTATCCCCAGATTGCCGGGCAGTTGCCAGGTGTTTCTATCAAGCAAATGGCTGATATACGTGCTGGCAATCGAGACAACCCCATCATGCGTGCATTCACCACGCAGCGAGTACTTGGTGGAGCGCAGGATATTGCAGACGTTGCAGGCTATATCGCCACGCTGCCGATGACAGCAAATAACGGTCAGGGAAATAACCGATATTTAGCGATGGGTAAAGAGATTTATCAATTTGATTGTGCCGATTGTCATGGTGAGTACGGCGAAGGGGATGAAAAAAAACATGTACCACTGCTTTATGGGCAACATTACCAGTATTTGCGCAGGCAATATAGGTGGATACGCGATGGTCGTCGCCGCAATGCCAATAAAGAAATGGTGGAGCAGATCCAGGGTTACTCGCTAAGAGAAGAGAAAGCAGTATTAGCATACACTGCCAGTTTAAAACCGCCTGCAGAAAAACTTGCCAAACCTGGCTGGCAAAATCCGGATTTTCCTGGTTACCATCGTGGCTGGAATCCGGGGCCAATGCGCGACCAACGCAGTGGTAATCGCAATCGTTAAGGGCTTGTTACGACATAACTATTACATCTTGAACTGTTTCATATTGCGCCGGATTTTTATTCGTATTCAAGGCGCACAAAGGGGGTATAGTTATTCTACGCAAGCCTTTGTGCAACGCTGAAGACGGACAAAAAGACAAGCAAGATGTAGTACCTAAATCCTGCAAGTGCTTGCACACATATAGCGCAAGCTCTTGATTCGTATAGCAAACTTTAATTCTTCGGGAATATCAATAAGTATTCCACTCGAATTAAAATTGCTCTACAAATCAATATCTTACACTCTATATGCACAATCACTTGCAGGATTTAGGTAGTAGTTATTTAGTAACAAGCCCTAAGCTGGACAGGTTGAGTTGGACAAGACTACTTTTTCAGCAGTGTTTGAATATTACTGTTATCCGCTTTGATGGCCATGTCCATTGCGGACTTGCCTTCCTGGTTGCTAATATAAGCATTGGCACCGCTAGCAAGTAGTAGTTTTACGGTATTTTCAGAGTCAGCTATTACGGCTTCCATCAGTGCCGTTAACCCGTCCTCATCCTGTGCATCAAGGTTTGCGCCTAGTGTTATAAGCGTATCGACCATTTTTGTGTGACCACCACCGGCAGCCCATATTAGGGGCGTTGCACCATCGCTGGATGGGGTATTAATTTCTGCACCATGTTTGATCAGCAACTTTGCTATGTCACTATTTTTACCGTGATCTGCGGCATGGATCAGCGCTGACTTGCCATGGCTATCCACGAGATTGACGTTGGCAGCATTCTCCAGCAATAGTCTGGCAGATTCAGTATGACCTCGACTTGCAGCAACCATCAATGCCGATAGTTGTTCTTTTTCGACTGCATCAGGATCGGCTCCTTTGAAAAGCAATTGATCCACCATTTCGGGCAGGTTGTACTGCGCGGCAAGTATCAGTGCGTTTAAACCTGATCGGGTACGTGCCTCCAGATTGGCTCCACGTTCCAGTAGCAGGGCAGTAACCTGTACCTCGCCGTTTTCAGCGGCAAAGGTCAGGGCGGTGCAGCCAACAGCTGTTTCAATGTTTATATCTGCGCCCCTGGAAAGTAGCGTTGCTATTGCCAGAATGTTGCCATTTTCGGCTGCATTCATTAGTGCTGTTTTGCCAAAGTTATTGGCGGTATTGACGTTAGCGCCAGCATCAAGTAACCGTAAAATGGCTTCATCATCGTCAATGCTGGCTGCCCAGCGTAATTCCTGATTGATGTTTACGGCTTCGGCGGCCATCACTGAATATGGCATGACCAAACATGAAGCGGCAAAAAAAGCGATAAGCGATGACAACTTAAATAACATGTGAACTCTCACAATAATGATTACCTGGTGAATATATTAACTATAGTTTATTTATTCGCTTTTATCTTAAGGTGCATCCTCAGATTCTTCATCTTCAGGTTCATCCGGTAATTCATGCGCAATGCCCTTATGACAGTCGATACAGGTTTTGCCTTCGTCTATTGCTCTACTGTGTTTTTTGCGTGCTGAACGGTCCTGTTCACTTAGATCCATATCCTCAAAGCTGTGGCAGTTTCGGCATTCGCGGGAATCGGTTGCTTTCATTGAATCCCAGACCCGGGTTGCCATTTTCCATCGGTGCGTCTCGAACTTTTCATCGGTGTCAATGGTGCCCAATGCTTTATGATAAAGTTCTCTGCTTGCGACTATTTTGCGGATCACCTTGTGAATCCACGGCTTTGGTACATGGCAGTCGGAACAGCCTGCCTGTACACCAGAAGTGTTCTTGAAATGTACGGTTTCTGTGTATTCCTTATATGGAGTATCATTCATTTCATGACAGGATATACAGAATTCTGTGGTATTGGTCATCTCCATTGCCGTGTTGAAACCACCCCAAAAAATAATGCCACCAAGACCACCAATGATGAGTAGTGCGAGTGTTGGAAGAGAGCTAATGCGCTCCCATATGCGTTTTAACCATCCCCGTTTATTTGTCATTTTATATATCCTGCATAATTTTTTTGATGGAGCATACCGGCTGATATTGAATGTTAACTTGATATATATCAAGGTGGTTGCTGAAAAAAAACAGGGATGCTGAAAAATGAGAGTAAAAACGACTTTCTGACATTATCAGTATATTAAGTTATTAAATGTACAGTGTTTTTATGAGGTGTTATTTGTATGGAACAAATTTAGCAGAGCGTTTTTAAGTGAATGACCCGAAGGGGGACTAATTTTGTCTGGAACAAAATTGAATGGTCATGGACCAGCCTGAAAGGCAAATTATAGGAAATAATTTGTAATTACAGGATGTAATTCATAATCTAACCGGTAGCCGGTTCGATTCGGTGTGTGTTGCACGGGAAATTAAACTTGCACGGATGTTAAGGAATAAAATATGGTACCGAGGGCCGGAATCGAACCGGCACTCCCGTAAAGGAACCGGATTTTGAATCCGGCGCGTCTACCAGTTCCGCCACCCCGGCACATATGCTGTGCGCATTGTATCGGAAATAGTGGTTGGTTAAAAGCCGTTGTGATTAATTTGGGAATACTTTTTTAAAAGGTTTGATGGTAACACTGGCATAAACACCTGCTGCAACATAGGGGTCGGCATCTGCCCAGGCTTTGGCCTCGCGCAGATCTTCAAATTCTGCCACTACCAGACTACCGCTAAAACCGGCTTCACCAGGGTCTTCACTGTCGATTGACGGGTGAGGGCCTGCAAGTATTAATCGACCCTGTT
>CAYQXD010000179.1:0-5503 GCA_964421315.1 uncultured Thiotrichaceae bacterium
AATTGTCAGAATTGACAGAATTAGTGTGTAGTGCTTTTGCGGAAGTCAGGAATTAAAGAAAAAACAGAGCTCAAATTGCTTGCTTCACAATACCATTTACTTTGCTTCTGGTGCGTATCCCTGCGGTCTCTGTATCGGCTAACACTATGAGTTAGTACGATGCTGAAGTTATATTTTTATGATGCTTTTAGTTTTTTGCGTATAAAGGACAAATGTCGACGGCTCACTTCCAGCAAGTCATCAATTTCAGCAAAGTTAATACAGGTATGTCCAGCAGGGGTTTTTGTAAGACCATGCAACATATGTTGTGAAACCAGCGCGTTACGGTGTATGCGAATAAATTGACTTGAGAATTCCTGTTCCAGTGCTTTTAATGATTCTTCTATTAAATATTCCTGATCAGCGGTGCGTAATGTGACATATTTTAATTCGGCTTTGAAATAAATAATTTCATCAACAGGAACAAGTTCTAGTGAGCCTCTATTTTTGATACATATTTTACTGCGTACGCCGTCCATTTCCTGTTCACGAAGCTGGCTTAACTGTGCTTTATTCATGCGTTTTGCTGCATCCAGTGCGGCATCCAACCGACTTTGCTTGATTGGTTTTAACAGGTAATCAATAGCATGGGTTTCAAATGCATTTAAGGCATGATCACTATAGGCGGTTGTAAATATAATGGCAGGCGGTTTTTCCATGCGATTAATATAACTGGCCGCTTCAAGGCCGTCCATGCCAGGCATGCGTATATCCATAAGCACGATATCTGGACGAGAGGCCTGTGTTTTCCTGAGCGCATCCTCGCCCGTTTCGGCTTCACCTATGATCTGACAGTCAGCGTTAACCGATAACATTTTTCTCAAACGTTGGCGGGCAAGCTGTTCATCATCAACTATTAGTACGTTCATGTTTACTATCCAAAGAGGTAACTGATCAGCTACGATTATTTTTTACTACTCGCTGAGCAGGGAATTAAAAGTGAAACGGTGTATTTATCTTTGCTGGCATTTATGGTGAACCTGCCGTTATTTCCATAGACAAGTTTCAGGCGTTGCTTAATATTATCCTGTGCCATCTGATTCCCTTTTCTTGATATCGCAGACGACCCTTTGCTACTTTTATTTACCGACATTAGTGGATTGCTGATGGATAACTGTAGCTTGTTATCTATTTGTAGTGCAGAAATCTGTATTTTTCCACCTTTTTCTAAAGGTTCAATACCATGGTAAACCGCATTTTCAGCTAGTGGCTGAATGCACAGAGATGGCACTTCGCTGGTTAGTAAATTATCATCAATTTCCCACTCAATTTGTAAACGCTTGCCAAGGCGAAGTGATTCAATAGCAAGATAACTTTTTGTTAATTCAATTTCATCACTCAGTTTATGACTGTTTTTTTCAGCCAGGCTGGCGCGAAACAGGTCGGAGAGGTCTTCAATGGCTTTTTCAGCTTGCTCAGGGGAAATAGCGATTAAGCTGGCAATGGTATTCATGCTGTTAAATAGGAAATGCGGCCGGATACGTGCCTGTAAAGCCTGTATTTCAGCCCGGCTTTGTGCGGCAAGGTTAAGTCGCCATTGCTGCTGTATATAAAAATAGCGCAACAAAAGAAAATAAATAACCGCGCTGATAGTCATAACCCGTAATAAAAAAAGCGCGCCGAGATTATGATCATCAAAAACAATAAAGAGTATGTTTACTTTGCCGGCTACTAATGAGACCAGCAAACTGATGCTCATCATTAAAACAAACGAGATCATCAGGCAAAAGTTTTGTTTTTGTTTGTTCAGCCAGGAGCGGAGCAAACATAAAGCGGCGGTGTTTAATAAGGCGATCCATAACATTAATAAGGACGACAGAGCCAGATAATCCCAGAATTGAGTGGTGCTAAAAGCTGCTGCCATAGCAAAAACAATCGCCAGTACTTCGGTAAATAGTACAACGATGAATATATTACGCACATCGCAAAAATCAGGTAGAAAATGATCCACTAACTGGTTTTCATTATTTACGTTATTATTCGCAATGTTTTCAGACATTTACATTAAATAGACCAGTGTGCAGGGAATGCAAGCTACGACTACAGTAATCTACAATTAAAATACAAAAATAATAAGCATGGTGGTGTTTGATATACTGTCAGTTGATGATAAAAATTTAACCTAAGCGCATAATGATGAGTGACAAAAAACAACAAACACAAGCACCGACTGAGACAGGCAAAAATACCTCCTGGGGCGGACGCTTTAGCGAACAAACCGATGCTTTTGTCGAGGCCTTTACCGCCTCAGTTCAGTTTGATCAGCGACTGTACAAACAGGATATTGCAGGTTCGCGAGCGCATGCCAAAATGCTTAATAAGATTGCCGTATTGAATGATGACGACCTGGCTGTGATTCTTGATGGTCTTGATAAGGTTGAGCTGGAAATTAATAAGGGCGAATTTAACTGGTCAATAAAGCTTGAAGACGTGCATATGAACATCGAAGCACGCCTGACTGAACTGGTGGGAGATGCTGGCAAACGATTACACACCGGGCGATCAAGAAACGACCAGGTGGCCACCGATATTCGTTTATATTTACGTGAGCAAATTGATTTCATTATTAATGAAATAGGCCGATTACTAGCGGGTGTGCTGGATGTGGCTGAACGTGAGGCCGACACTATCATGCCGGGATTTACCCATTTACAGGTAGCACAACCGGTTACATTTGGTCATCACGTCATGGCCTGGCATGAAATGTTAAAGCGGGATGCATCGCGTTTTGCTGATTGTCAGCAGCGGATGAACCTGTCACCACTGGGCGCGGCCGCGCTAGCAGGAACCAGTTACCCGATAGACAGAGAATTTACTGCCCGTGAACTCGGCTTTGCCGCACCCACACAAAACTCTCTGGACTCCGTGAGTGATCGTGATTTTGCCATCGAGTTTTGCGCCGCTGCGGCAATATTACTGGTGCATATGTCTCGTATGTCGGAAGAACTGGTCATCTGGTCTTCCGCACAATTTGATTTTATTGAACTACCGGATCGCTTTTGCACGGGCTCGTCAATCATGCCGCAAAAGAAAAATCCGGATGTGCCGGAGTTGGTGCGTGGCAAAACCGGACGGATAAATGGCAATCTCATTAGCTTGTTAACGTTGATGAAATCGCAGCCATTAGCGTATAACAAAGATAATCAGGAAGACAAAGAGCCTATATTTGATACGGTGGATACCGTTTTAGGCTGTTTACGCGCCTTTGCTGATATGGTGCCAGCGATTGTTTGTAAACGCGATAATATGTACAAAGCGGCCAAACAGGGATTTTCTACCGCCACCGATCTGGCAGATTATCTGGTACGTAAAAACCTGCCATTTCGTGATGCCCATGAAGTGGTTGGCAAAGCCGTTGCTATGGGAATAAACAGCGGCAAAGATTTAAGTGAGTTAACACTGGTAGAGTTGCAGCAGTTTTCAGATAAAATCGAAAGTGATGTGTTTGAGGTGTTAACGCTGGAAGGCTCTGTGGCTTCACGTAATCATATTGGTGGCACAGCCCCGGATCAGGTAAGAAAAGCCATCGCTTTAGCACGAAAATAAGTTGAGAAAAGCTCATGCAATTAACCAACTTTGCGCCGATAACCAGTTTATTATGGAAGTATCTGGAGCACAGTGATATTGACCCGGCGCCGATTTATTTAAAGGCAGGCATTGACCCGGCGTTAATTTCTGATCCCAATGCTCGAATCGATATAAAGCTTATCGACCAGCTTTGGGCTGATGTGGTGCCGATTATTGACGACCCCACTTTTGGTGTAAAAATGGTTGAACACTGGCATCCGTCGATGCTGGGGGCATTGGGCTATGCCTGGTTAGTGAGTTCAACACTACACCGTGCAATGCACCGGGTTGACCGATATATTCATACTGTGTCACAAGGTTTAAACACAAAGCTGGAAAACACTCCCGCTGGATTAAAGTTAAGTTTTTATATTGATGATTCAGTCAATATGCAACCTCAACAACATACGTTAATGGTGGCGGTTTTAATGCATATGTGTCGCTTTAATTTTGGCGACGAATTAATCCCATCAAAAGTTTGCCTGGCGCGCTCAGAACCAGAGGATACAAAAGACATTACCGATTATTTTCGAACTGCGGTTCATTATGATGCCGAAGTAGACAGTTTAACCATCGCCAGAGCGGATGCTGATAGTAAACTGTCTTCAGCCAATAAACAAATAGCCTTAATGCATGATGAGACATTAACGAAATACCTTATTGAAATAAAACAGGGCGATCTTGTACAGCAGGTTAAATTAATCATTTTAGAAAATCTGCCGGACGGTCAGGTAACCGACAAGATGGTGGCCAGCGAGCTAAATCTAAGTGAACGTAGTATGCAGCGCCGTTTACACGAACACCGTACTAGCTTTAGATTTTTGCTTGATAGTGTCCGCGAAATGATGGCAAAACAATACATCAAAAATCCGGTGAACCGGATGAGTGACATCGCTTTTTTAATCGGCTTTTCTGAACAAAGTGCGTTCTCGCGAGCATTTAAAAAATGGACAGGAAAGTCGCCGGTTGCATATCGAAATTCATTGATTTAATTTTTTATGTAGGACAGGGAGTCTTGCTGAGCTCTTTTTTCAATATGCCAAGAACTTCTTCTAATGATAACTGTAACTCAGTAAAAGCCTCATTAGCACCCTGGGTAGAGCCCTTGCGGCCAATTCGTTCTATCGCCTCGGCTTTTTCAGCCAGACCAAAGGCACCGATCGTACCGCAAGAGCTTTTTAATCGATGAGCAATATTAAACACCTGTTTAGCATCATTATTTGAAATAGCCGTTTCTAATAACATAGACTGTTCCGGTAAGTCCTGTAGACATAAGGAAACGATATCTAGAAAAGCTTCACCCATTAATTCTTTCATTTCTGTGAATGCGGTCGCATCCATTGCAGTTGTAGACATATTATTTCCTTATTTATCTTTGTATAAGCGAGAATGGAAGTCACCGACAAGAACCGCTTCTGGCACATTGGTTTTTAGTGTCGAAACGATATCACCATAAATACCGGGCACTGCTTTAAAAGAAACCCAAAGGGTGTTGAGCTTCATATCCAGGTTGGCAAATAAAACTTCATTGTTAAACTGTTTGAGTGCAAATTCAATATTAGCCAGCGTATCTTTTATGTATGGCTCAGGCCGGGTTTTAAGTTTTGGAATAATCATTAATAAGTCACTAACCGGGCCGCCATCCTGGTCATGTGTTGGCGCAAGCTTCCACAATGGCTCTGCTGGAGCCAGGTCTATGCTTAATTTTAAAGCTGATTTATCCATACTTAAAAGCCTGTAGAACACCACAATAGTTTGTCAGTGCTGTGTTAATAATAGCCAAACAATCCGGGAAAGGCGAATTTTTAAAGAAAATATTAACTCATTAATCAAATGACTGAATTCGGTCATTAGCGGGCATTCAAAATCAAAAGCAATAGTCCGCGAAGAACGCAAA
>CAYQXD010000180.1:0-5490 GCA_964421315.1 uncultured Thiotrichaceae bacterium
TTTCTGCATCGGAGCGTGCCCCGGTTGAGGTTTCTGCATGCACAAAGGCGACCAGCCTGGCATCCGGGTTGGCTTTTAGCGCATCTTCCAGTTTTTGTGGATCGACTGGTTTGCCCCAGTCATCTTCTACCATAATGGGGATAGCGCCGCAGCGTTCAACCACTTCTTTCATGCGACCGCCAAACACACCATTCTGACAAACAATGGCTTTATCGCCATGTTCCAGCAGGTTTTGGAAAGTCGCTTCCATGCCTGCAGAGCCGGGTGCGGACACAGGAATAGTGAGCTGGTTTTTGGTCTGAAAAGCATATTGCAGCATGGTTTTCACTTCATCCATCATGCCGACAAAAGCAGGATCAAGATGACCGATACATGGGCGCGCCATGGCGCCGGTCACGCGAGGGTGTATGTCGGATGGGCCGGGGCCCATTAAAGTGCGTACGGGTGGGTTGAATGAGGAGATGCTCATAGTTGTGCCTTTAAGGTGTTAGTTGGTTTGCGGGTATTTTGCCAGAAATAGCGGGCTTCAACACCTTATTAGCATTGTGGTTATATTGATGCGTGTCTGTGTTGAAAACCAAAGCTTTTTCAGTTCGCGACTAAAATGCTCCATGCATTTTAGTCGCGAACTCAAAGTTTTTAAATAAGTAGTTCTAACCAGTGTTTAACGGGTGTCGAGGTGCCGCTTTGCAAATGCAACTGGCAGCCAATGTTTGCGGTAACAATAAGGTTGGGGTGAACTTTATTGATGTTGCCCAGTTTGTTGGCTAATAACTGCTGCGATAGTTTTTTCTGGGTAATTGAATAAGTACCGGCAGAACCACAGCATAAGTGTGCATCGTTGAACGAGGCAAGGGTGAAACCGATTTGTTTGAGTATCGGTTCGATCAGATTTTTATGCTGCAAGCCATGTTGCAGTGTGCAGGGCGGGTGAAAGGCGATGGTTTTATTCGCAATAGGTCGGTTGTTTGTTAATTGTTTGAGTGCCTGCTGATCTGAATTGATAATGCTGGAAATTATTTCTGCAGGTTCTTTGTATAACTGGCTGATTTTTTTTGCTTTATCTGCGTAGTTTTTATCATTAGCCAGTAATTGCTGGTATTCCTTAATGGCTGCACCGCATCCGGTGGCAGTCATACAGATGGCTTCTATTGAATTTTTTTCGATGATCTCCAGCCAGTTATTTATGTTGTTTTTGATGATGCTGATTGCCTCGTCCTCAGCATTTAAGTGATGGCTGAGTGATCCACAACAGCTTGTTGATGCAGGCTCAACACACTCAATGGCCAATCTATCAAAGATAATTTTTGCTGCGGTATCAATTTGTGGTGTTAAGGCAGGTTGCACACAGCCTTTGATTAATAAAATTTTTCTGTGGTGTGGCTTTTTTTTAAAGATTAATTTTTCCTGTTTATCCGGGATAGATTGTTTTAATTTGGCCGGTAGAACCGGCCTGAAAAATTGACCCGTTTTAAGTAAAAGTGAAAAAGCAAACCGACTGAGAAATAGTTTTCTAAGTGAAGCCTGCATTAAGCGTTGTGTAAGGCTGCGTGAAACTTTTTGGTTGATAATGGCACGACCGATATTTAACAGCTGGCTGTATTTAACCCCGGAAGGGCAGGTGGTTTCGCAGTTTCTGCAGGTCAGGCAGCGGTCAAGATGAAGTTGCGTTTTTCTGCCAGGCGTTTTTCCTTCCAGAGTTTGTTTAATTAAATAGATGCGTCCGCGTGGTCCATCTAGCTCGTCACCAAGCAGTTGATAGGTTGGACAGGTGGCATTGCAAAAGCCGCAATGTACGCAGCTGCGTAGAATTTCATTAGCGAGTTTACCCTCTGGCGTGACTAAAAAATCGCTGGATATTTTTGTTTGCATTAATGTTTCGGCATTTATAAATCAGTGTATAAACGAGCAGGGTTTAAGATATTATCCGGGTCAAATGCTTGTTTTAATCGTTTGTGTAGTTTAAATAATGCTGCTGGTAAAGGTTGAAAGATGTTTTTACTGTTTCCATTTAACGGGTAACGTGTAGCATGGCCATGGTGTTGTGCTGCTGTAGTATGAAGCTCATTATCGCTTTTTAGCCAGCGTAATGCGCCATTCCACTCAATCAACTGCTGCTGCGTATTACCATAAAATTCTGTTGTATTTTGATGTGAGCAGCGCCACAGTTTGCGGGGGTTTACATCGGCACTGTCGGTAAAAAAATCGTGTGTTTGATTTTTTATATCCAGCCAGAAAAGGTTGTCTATCTCTTCTGCTCTGAACGATTTTTTTATGGTGTTAACTGATTGTGCTACAGCCGACAGGGTGCTGCTGAGTCGTATATATGTTGTACTCTTATAATAGCAACTGGCGCTAATCGGCACCCCCTGTTTAATCCATTGTTGTATGCTGGAAATGGCATCAGTTAATTCTGCTTGCAGCTTCAGTGAAATTTCTGTTTTACTGACAGGCAAAACCTTTAGCGATATATCCAGTAAAATCCCCAGTGTTCCCTGTGCGCCAACCATTAATCGAGAAGCATCATAACCGGCAACGTTTTTCATCACCTGACCGCCAAAGCGCAGTTTTTCTGCTTTGCCGTTGATGATGGTGGTGCCCAGAACAAAGTCGCGTGCTGCTCCGCAAGTAGCGCGGCGAGGCCCGGAAAGACCACAGGCAATCACGCCGCCAATGGTGGTGTCGGCACGGTGCTGTGGCGGTTCAAATGCCAGCATCTGATTATTGGCAGCTAATTCCGCTTCCAGTTCGCTCAGTTTTGTTCCGCTTCGAACCGTGACCACAAGCTCACTTGGGTGGTAGTCAATAATGCCAGTATGACCGACCGTTGAAATCACCTCGCCTTCAACCCGGTTGCCATAAAATGATTTAGAGCCGCCCGCTGTAATTTGCAGCGGTGTTTTTTTATCTAACGCCGTTGCTACCTGCTGCTGTAAATTATCACTACAATCATTTTTCATTTTTCATTTTTCACTTTTCATTACGCGTAAGCGTCAAAAGCGCTCTAGCTCAGGGTGAGGTAACTGGCCGTGGTGCACATGCATAGCACCAAACTCTGCACAACGCTGCAAGGTGGGTATGTTTTTTCCCGGATTAAGTAATTGTTTCTCATCAAAGGCCGTTTTAATATTATGGAACTGGGTGATTTCTTCACTATTGAACTGGCCGCACATCTGGTTAATTTTTTCAATGCCTACGCCGTGTTCGCCGGTAATCGTGCCGCCGACTTCAACGCAGTAATCCAGTATTTTTCCTCCTAGTTCTTCGGTTCGCTCCAGTTCGCCCTCGTTATTTGCATCAAATAAAATGAGAGGGTGAAGGTTGCCATCACCGGCATGAAACACATTGACGACAGTTTGTTTATATTCTTTGGATAATAGCTCGATACGTTTTAGCACGTTAGCAATTTGGCGGCGTGGAATGGTGCCGTCCATACAATAATAATCGGGTGATAAACGACCGACTGCGGGGAATGCGGCTTTGCGTCCTGCCCAGAATTGTGTGCGTTGGGCCTCGTCTTTGGCGGTCTGAATTCGGATTGCGCCAGATTGTTTTAGTATTTGTTCGGCCTGAGATAACTGGTCATTGACTTCTTCAACAGAACCATCAATTTCGCATAATAAAATGGCCGCCGCATCATGTGGATAACCAGCATCGACAAAATCATCGGCCGCTTTAAGTGCGGCGTTGTCCATCAGCTCCAGGCCGGCAGGAATAATGCCTTCGGCAATCACATCGCTAACCGCCTGACCGGCAACGGCTATATCATCAAACGATGCCAGCATGACTTTAGCAACAGCAGGGGTAGGCAATAGTTTTACCGTAATTTCGGTGATGATAGCGAGCAGCCCTTCCGAACCGGTAAGGATAGCGAGCAGGTCGTATCCCGGTGAATCAAGTGCGTCACAACCAATGATTAACTCATCGCCATCCATGGTGAGTACTTTGAGCTTAATAATATTGTGTACAGTAAGACCGTATTTCAGGCAATGAACCCCACCCGCATTTTCGGCAACATTACCACCAATTGAGCAGGCAATCTGCGATGAGGGGTCGGGTGCATAATATAGGCCAGGTTCTTTTACTGCTTCGGATATCGCCAGGTTTCTCACACCCGGCTGCACTACAGCAGTTAGACTTTCTGCGTCAACGGATATTATTTTGTTGAGTTTAGCCAGGCTCAGTAAAATGCCATCTTTATGAGGCAAGGCACCGCCGGAAAGCCCGGTGCCGGCACCACGGGCAACAACCGGCACATTGTTATCATAACAAAGTACAAGAATGGCTTTTATTTGTTCAATATTTTCTGGGATGGTGACCGCCAGTGGTACGTTCCGGTAGGCAGATAAGGCATCGCATTCATAAGGTTTTAAATCTTCTAATTCGTGAATTAGCTGGCTAGTGGGAAGAATTTTAGCTAGCTGGCTTATAAAGTCGATTTTGTTTTTCATCTAAAATATTGGGGGAAAAAATATTGAACCGATTGTGACAATTCTCATCTAGTTTGTCACGGATTTTCATTTTTATGTAAAGACGCATGTTAGAATCCGCTGTTGTAAGATCAATCTAAATTTTGAGGTGAAATACAGTATGCTACGTAAAGCATTGATAATAACAACACTACTTGCACCGTTTAATAATGCATTTGCCGGAGCAATAGATTTTCGCGTAGGAAGTGAAATGGCAGAGCTAAATTTTTTAACACAAACTGCCACATTTGGATATGGCGGCGCTGACATTGGATTTGGCGTTTTAATTAATGAAGAAGATGATTTTATCGCCAACGCTTCTATCTTAGTTAGCGGCAGTAGTAAGGGTGATGTTAAAGGCCTGCATTTTGGTGTGGGCGTTAAAGCTTACGCTGGTAGTCTGGATGGACCTGCCGCAGTTTCTTTAGATGTTGACGGCGGTGCCATTGCAATTGGTGGGCGCATACGTTACATACTTCCCAGCAAAGTGCCTATAGCGGTATTGGGCGAAGCATATTATGCGCCAGATATTACCAATATTTCTGACTTTGATGGCTTAATAGAATATCGCATAGCACTGGAGCTCGAAATAACTCCTAGTGCACTCGCTTATATAGGTTATCGAAAACTTGAAGTAACTTTTAATGATAATGTTGAATATGATGTAGATGACTCTGCCCATGTTGGTGTGCGTTTCGAGTTTTAATATAAGATTTCCTTAGTTCATATGTCGGTTTACGACACTGAGCAGACATTCAAAAACCTTAAAAACATTAGTCCGCGAAGAACGCAAAAGACGCGAAATAAAGCTCAAAAACCTCTTAAAGCTACCGAAATTTATATTGAGGACGCGGTTTTAAGTTGGCACGAAGAGGAGAAAGATATGGCCTTGTTAATGAGTAGAAAATTAGGGGTTCTTGTTAAATCATCTCCGAAAGGGAAAGACAGTCTGAAAAATGATATTAAGCGACTTGTTAAAGAGAATTATCTTACAGGATCATTGAGTGTAAAAAATTCCGTT
>CAYQXD010000181.1:0-5396 GCA_964421315.1 uncultured Thiotrichaceae bacterium
CACCCCCTGCATCTGGATTAATGGGGTTGAGAGAAAAAATACAGTTAAAAAAGAACAGCATCCACTTTTTTCCTTTTTTTTCAAATCAATTACTCTGACCCCATCGGTTCTGACCCCATCGGTTCATCTCCTATATGATTATTTGCGTTGCAGGCTGATAAACATAGCTGAATTTTTCATTTGTTGCAATTTTAATTATTGCTGTTCTTTTGCAATCCTTCTTTTGTAATTAAATACTCGGCAATTTTAATCATATTGCCATAGGAGCCTGCCATTGATCCACTAATCAGATATTTGCCGTTCACCGCAACTGAAGGCACGCCCTGTAGCTGGTATGCTTTTACTTTCTTTTTCGCTTTCCTTACCATGCCATCAACCGCAAAGGAGTCATATTCTTCCAGGAATTTTTTTCTATCAACACCTTTTCTTTCTATGAAATCAACAATACGTGCCTTCGTGTCCAGGCGCTTTTTATCTTTATGCATAGCGGTGAAAATTTTCCCATGCATATCCTCGATCACACCCATGATACTCAAAGCATAATAGGTACGTGCCTGCACTTCCCATTGCGGGCGAAATATTGCCGGCACACGAACAACCTCGACATTTGTCGGTTTTGTTTTTTTCCATGCATTCATATAAGGTTCAAAAGAATAACAATGTGGACAGCCATACCAGAAAAATTCCAGTACCTCTATCTTTTCGCCACTACTGGTTTGCTGTGGTGGCAATTTCTTATAATGCACGCCTTCTTTATAATCTGCGGCATAAGCTGCTGACAATACTAACGATGATACTAACGCTGCATTAAGCAGCAAAAACACTAATCTTTTCATAACCTATCCATCTTCTTTATTTATTGTTTATTTTTTACAGAATTCATTAACAAACTCTTAAGGTACCGCTGTATCTATAACAATATTTATTGATGCTGTTGTTTTGTTGTTTTTAAAATCACGGCTACCGATATAATCACCACTTTGCGCCAGTGCCGAGCCTGATTTTGATACCCTTGCAGATATGACCAGTTGCTCAAAGGCGCTTATATTCATGCCTTCCACCATTGCCATGCTGTCATCCAGTACCACCGTAGCTGGTAGCTCAGCCAGTGTCATACGCTGTGCGGCTAATGGCATTCCTGGTCCCTGCTTTGCTTTAGCATAGACAAAGATTACATCATTTGCATTAAATTTCTTTCTTACTTCATCACTGACATTTACCGTAACATTTAAAATTGTTGTTGCTGCAGATGCTAGTAATGCAGGTTTGTCAGTTGCTGCTGTTGATGTCATGGCTGTCGCGATTGGCACGGCTGTTCTGCTCATGCCTGACTCAGAGGCTACTGTGGTGCCTGTTGTTGTGATGCCCAGCATCGTTTCAAGCTCCGGCATGTCTTCACCCGCAGCAACTAATTGCTGGTGTGATCGGCTAATCATGGCGATGATTGATTTCATTACGCTTTCATCATCGCTTGTATCGTCCTGTGCCGTCGGTAATAATGCCAGCAAACGATCTATCGCCGGCCGAAAATTACCAGCCTGATATTCTGCAACGCCGGCAAACCATAAAACATTCGCATTATTTGGCTCCAGCGCATAAGCCTTAAGTACAAGCTCTCGTGATTGGGCATTAAATAGTCGATTATTATTCAGCGCCATCATTTCAGCAAGCTCCAGCATCAACTGTGCATTGTTTTCATCATGCTGCAAGGCGACGACAAAGGCTTTTTCTGCCTGTGCATTCTCACCCGTATATTTGTGCGCTCTTGCCAGCATTGTCCAATCCTGTACGGTGCCGCCATTTTGCTCAATTCGTGCTTTTAGCTGTTTGGTTAAGTCTTCAATCGAAGCGGAAGCCTGCTGTTGTGAATCATGTCGCTGCGGATGTTGCGCTTTGGCAACAAAAGCCACGTCAGTTGCCGAAGGCATGCCTGTCTGAAGATAAATCAATATTGACATTGCAGGCAAAAAAACAGCAAGAATCAAAGCTAATGCAGGCTGCCTTTTTGTTGTGCTGGCATTAGCCATGGACGTGGTATTGCCACTGTCGGCTGGAATATCAATAAGAAGTTCTCTATCAAGCTCTTCTCGTGCTGCTTCATATGAAGACTGATCAATTCGCTCTTCAGCTAAATCTAAATTAAGCTCTTTAATTTTTTCATCGTTAATAGTTAAATTGCTTTCCTGGTAGCTGCTTTCTTTATAGGCGCTTTTATAGGCATTGGCCGAAACCTTGCGTAGTTTTAAAACAGGATAGACCAGCAGCGCTATAGCAAGCAGCAGCATTAAAACGATGAGAATCCAGAATGGTATATTCATTATTATTCACCGTCCTGTTCATGTAATTTTTTAATGCGCTCTAACTCTTCGTCACTCAAGCTCTCCATTGGTGCTTTTTCTGATTGCGACTTCATAAAACGTACGGCGAACACCAACAAAAATATAAAACCTAATGCTGGGCCAAACCACAATAACCAGGTTTTGGGTTCAAATGGTGGTCGGTATAATACAAAGTCACCATAGCGTTGCACCATAAAGTCGGTAATTTCTTTTTCAGACTTACCTTCACTCAACATGGTATAAATTTTATGGCGTAAATCCTGCGCTAGCGCCGCATTTGATTCGGCAATACTTTGATTCTGACAAACCACACAACGTAATTCCTCACTTAATTTATGAAATGTTTTTTCTGTTTCAGGTGAGTCGAACTTAAAAGTTTCATACGGCACTGCAAATGAAGATGTCGGCACAAAAACCAGGCCCGGTATTAATACAATAGATAATAATAAAATAGAAAATAATTTACTCATGCGCTCATTCTTAGTTGTTCAGTGAAGCCATAGCGGCCATTAAACCATCCAGTTTTTCCCTGTCGGTTAAAGGGCCGATAACCTTGTGTCTGATTATCCCGTCCTTATCAATTAAAAACGTTTCTGGTGTAGCGTAAACGCCCCAGTCAATTCCTACGCTTCCGTTATAATCAGCCGCGACAACCTGGTACGGATTACCCAGTCTTGCCAGCCACTTTTTTGCATCTTCCGGTTCATCTTTATAATTCAAACCAATAACACGCGCTCCATTACGCGCCAGGTATTTAAGTGTTTCATGCTCCTGACGACAGGAAATACACCAGCTTGCCCAAACATTAACCAGTGTTACATGACCCTTTAAATCCTTGCTTGAAAAGCTGCCCTGTTCTAATAACAGGGGCAGCTCAAACTCAGGTGCGGGTTTACCGATTAATGGTGATGGTATCTGACGCGGGTTAAGCGTTAAACCTACGGCCAGCAATGTCACCAGTGCGACAAAGACAATTAACGGCAGGAATCGTTTCATCTGTGATGGCTGTTCATTTTTCATGGTGTTTTAAATCTTACTAAGCTACGTTATCGGCAACAGCAAGTTTTTCATTTGCCTTCTGCCGTCTTCTGGAAACGACTGGCAGACGGTAACGACGATCGCTTATTGCCAGGAATCCACCAATCGCCATAAATACTGTGCCTGCCCATATCCAGCGAATAAATGGCTTGTAATATACGCGCATGCTCCAGGCACCATTCTCCAGCTCTTCCCCTAGCGCCGCATAGATGTCACGGAACATGGTTACATCTATGGATGCTTCTGTCATCGGATTGCCAAAGTCACTATAAATCCTTTTCTGCGGAATGAGATCATCAACTTTTTTGCCATCTGACCAGATTTCTATCAAGGCTTCATCTGCTGTGTAATTAGGGCCAGTCACCTTCTTTACACCTATAAAACGCAGTTCATACCCTACAAGGTCATAGCTGTTGCCCGGCACCATACGCATGTCTTTTTCTATATGGTAGGTCATAGTAATCGTCACCCCGACGACAAAAGTAGCCAGACCCAAATGCCCTAACACCATGCCGAGATAGGCAGGCCGTAAAGTGATGCCTCGTGATACGCGGGAAAACAACTCTTTAAGCGTGGTTGAGGCTACCCAGATTGCGCCAGCCAAACCCAAACCAACCGCTATATTTAATTTATCTTCAACTATAAACGGTATCAACATGCCCAATACCAGTGAACCGGTAAAAAAGAACGTTAGTATCTTGCTGTTTCGCTTCCAGTTATCGACTTTCCAGCGCATCGTCGGCCCAATGCCGAGCAACACTAACAGTGGAACCGCCACCATGGCAAACATGGTGTCAAAATAAGGTCTTCCCACCGAAATTTTACCGCCACCAAAGGCATCAACCACTAACGGATACATGGTGCCAATGAACACTGCCATAGCGGCCGTCAGAAAAATAATATTATTTAACAGCAGTGCGGATTCACGGGAGAACCACTTAAAACGCCCGATGCTAACAACGGCAGTCGAGCGCCAGGCATAAAGGCTAAGTGAGCCACCAACGACTATGGCGAGAAAAGTAAGAATAAAAACGCCACGTTCAGGGTCAACAGCAAAGGCATGCACGGAAGTTAACACACCGGAGCGCACGATAAAGGCACCCAGCAGACTCAACGAAAAGGTTAATATCGCCAGCAATACTGTCCAGCTTTTAAATACGCCCCGTTTTTCTGTACTCGCCAGCGAATGAATGAGTGCTGTGCCCACTAACCACGGCATAAACGAGGCATTTTCTACCGGATCCCAGAACCACCAGCCACCCCAGCCCAGTTCAATGTAAGCCCACCAGCTACCCAGGGCGATACCCATTGTTAAAAAACTCCAGGCGGCGGTTGTCCATGGGCGTGACCAACGCGCCCAGGTGGCATCCAGTCTGCCCGCAATTAATGCGGCAACCGCGAAAGAAAAGGCAACCGCAAAACCTACATAGCCAATATACAGTAAGGGTGGGTGCAGTATCATGCCAAAGTCCTGTAACAACGGGTTTAATTCTTTGCCATCAAGAGGGGCAGGAAAAATACGCTCAAAAGGGTTTGAGGTGAACAACAAAAAGGATAGAAACCCGGAACCAACCAGAGCCATCACTGCAAGCGTTCTCGCTATCATCATCTGCGGCAGGTGATGACTGAATGCCGCCAGCGCAACGGTCCAAATAGAATGAATGAACACCCACAATAATAATGAGCCTTCATGCGAACCCCAGACCGCGGTAATGCGATACACTAATGGCTGCACAAGATTAGAGTGCTGCGACACATTTAATACCGAAAAATCATGCGTGATAAAAGCATGTGTTAATGCAGCGAAAGCTAAGCCCACAAAGAAAAACTGGGTAAGTGCAGCAGGCCTTGCTATCGCCATCATGCCTGAGTTATTTTTTGCTGCACCGATTAATAACACCACGCCTTGTACAACAGAAATAACAAGGGCGATAATTAAGGCGAAATGTCCGAGTTCAGGAATCATAGGCTGATGGTTAATGGTTAATGGTTAATGGTTAATGGTTAATGGTTAATGGT
>CAYQXD010000182.1:0-1694 GCA_964421315.1 uncultured Thiotrichaceae bacterium
AAAAATTACTCGTGAGTTAGGTATTACACAGTCCGATTGGCGTAATGGGCTTGATAATGTATTGCTGCAGCTTTAGAACTTAGCGAAATAAAATTATGCAAGCGATAAATAAATTAAAGCCATGCAATATGGCGAAATCTTTAAGCCAGTATCCACAATCAATCCATTGCTGTACTTGATGTACATATCCGGTATCCATTCATCAAATGAATAACAAACAGGAAAACTTAACAGGCGGTGCACGCCTGGCTCGTAATGTTGCGTGGAATCTGTTGGGTACAGGTGCGCCGCTGCTGGTGGCCATCGTTGCGATTCCAATGTTAATCGAAGGCCTGGGTCTAGCACGTTTTGGCGTGCTGACTCTCGCCTGGATGGTGGTTGGCTATTTCAGTTTGTTTGACCTTGGACTTGGTCGGGCGTTAACAAAATTAGTAGCAGAGAAGCTGGGTAAAGGGCAGAATAATGAGATTCCTGCGTTAATCTGGACAGCAATGTCACTGATGGCAGTTCTTGGTGTGCTGGGTGCGATTGTGGTAGCAGTAATCTCCCCGTGGCTGGTTGCTGATGTATTGAATGTGCCTGTCGAGCTACAGGCAGAAACTTTAACGTCTTTCTATCTGCTGGCTGCCTCCATCCCCGTTGTTATCGCTACCACCGGACTGCGCGGCATTCTGGAAGCGCATCAGCGTTTTGGCATGGTCAATGCGGTGCGCATACCTCTCGGTATATTTACTTTTGTCGGACCACTGTTCGTGCTACCTTTCTCTAACAGTCTGGTGCCAGTGGTTGGGGTGCTGGTAGCTGCCAGACTGATATCCGGGGTGGCATATGCTATTTTGTGCCTGCGAGTCGAACCCGCTATTCGTCAATCTGTCAGCATACATCGTGCAATGATTAAACCACTCATTAGTTTTGGCGGCTGGATGACAGTAACCAATATCGTCGGTCCGCTAATGGTATATATGGATCGCTTCCTCATAGGTGCGGTAGTTTCCATGACCGCCGTTGCCTATTACGCAACGCCTTATGAAGTTGTCACCAAACTTTGGATTATCCCCGGCGCACTTATGGGTGTTATGTTCCCTGCATTTGCTGCAGCTTTGGTGCAAGACCAGGAGCGTGCAGCTCTTCTGTTCAAGCGAACCGTTAATTATGTTTTCCTTTCACTTTTCCCTGCCGCGCTTATCATTGTCTCGTTTTCTCACGAAGGTTTGACGCTCTGGCTTGGCAGCGATTTTGCCGACAACAGCACTCTGGTATTGCAACTACTCACTGTTGGTGTTTTACTGAATAGCTTTGCACATGTGCCTTTTGGTCTGATTCAGAGTGCAGGGCGACCTGACCTTACCGCCAAATTGCACTTAATTGAACTGCCTTTTTATTTGCTTTTATTATGGTGGATGGTCGGTATCTACGGCATCGTTGGTGCAGCGGTTGCCTGGGTCGTGCGGGTGGCGGTTGATACCCTGGCGCTTTTTGTTATGGCACATATATTATTGCCGTCAGTATCACCGTTTAGTCTACGACGGCTATTCGTTATTGGCATGGCGTTATTTGTGCTGGCTTTGGGTGCTGTGATTCCATGGCTGGTATTAAAGGGAGTATTTCTACTATTGGTGATGCTTATCTTTATGGCAGTTGCCTGGTTTATTATCCTCGCCAAAGACGAGAGAAGTATGATACGCAGCCGTTTG
>CAYQXD010000182.1:1733-5348 GCA_964421315.1 uncultured Thiotrichaceae bacterium
AATGCTCGCAGACAACACAATTAGTTATAAAGTTTCAGTTCATTAAGTAATAAAACAAATAAGGTGAATATGCAAAACAAAGTAAACGTAGACGGTACTCATTCTGAGTGGCCTGCTGATGGCCTTGAATTTGTGCCTAACTGCCCAGTCTGTGGCTCAGAAAACAGAGAAATGCTGCACGAAGAACTTACCGACAGGGTTTTCTTTTGTGCGCAGGGCAAGTGGATTATGTACCGCTGCGAATCCTGTGCCAGTGCCTACCTTGCCCCGCGCCCGACCGCTGAAACTATAGGTTTAGCCTATCAGAACTATTTTACGCATGACGAAAACCCAGGTTTATTGCCACCTGGTTTTCTAAAAAAACTTCGGCGGTGGTTTGCGAATGGTTATCGAAATCACCGTTATGGGACGAAAGACTATCCCGCCAGTATCTTCGGCAACCTCGTTGCCAGTCTCATGCCAAGCGGCAGGGCTGTTATTGACGCAGGTATGCGGCATTTGTCCAAAGCAAAAGCTGGGCAGCGATTACTGGATTTGGGATGTGGTAATGGCGCATTTCTATTACGAGCACGTAGTGCAGGTTGGGATGTTGTCGGTATTGATTTTGATTCAAAGGCAGTAGAGGCAGCGTGCAGCCAGGGTCTTGATGTTCGTCTGGGCGGGGTGGAGTCACTGGACTCATCTATTGAACAATTCGATGTTATTACATTGGCACATGTTATAGAACATGTTCATCATCCGGTTGAGGTGTTGCAGGCTTGTTACAGGCTATTGAAGACAGACGGTTTTTTGTGGATAGAAACACCGAATATTGAAGCTGAAGGTCATCAGTTATTTGGTGCAAACTGGCGAGGTCTTGAGCCACCACGGCATCTTGTGCTTTTCACCCTGGAATCTATGAGTAATGTGTTAACAAAATCGGGTTTTACTGAAATAAAAGTTCAAACATATCGCCCATTGTGTGAGGGTATGTTTGATGCCAGCACAGCAATTACAGAAGGTGTCGACCCGTATGCAGAGACACTACCCAATGCGCCACTGGATTTAGTGAGAAATGCAGAGCGGATAGAAATATGCAACCCTGAGCGTCGGGAATTTATCACTGTAAAAGCATGGAAAAAGTGAAGCTATACCTACGTAACAGCTTCACCTTGCCCCTGTGGTTCCGTCTTGATTTCAATGTCGCTTACATCAAGAAATACGTGTGGCTGTTGTCTAGGGAGATTTACGAGAGAGGAACTTGGAAAAGAGTAATAATACAACCAGGAAATATCACTGATAATTATCTAGTGAAGTTGGTTGTTCGAGGCGATAAATGAGTGACAAATCCAAAGTAGGAATTGGTGGTACGGAGTCTAATAGCGAAAGTTCGGCAAATTGTACGAAGCCTTCTGACCGTAATATTCGAGTTGTTGCGATTACTGGGGGCAAAAATGTGCCCAGTCGTCGCTTTCGTATTGATGCACTTGCACCATTTCTTGCGAAAAGAAACATTGAACTGTCAGAGTTATGTCCAACCATTAACAGTTATCCCCCATCGTCTCATTTGCTGCGTTTGCCATGGTTTGTTGCGGCACTTATGGAACGCCTTACCTTGCTCTATCGTTCAAGAGGTTATGATGCGGTCATTTTACAGCGTGAAATGATCTCCACCTTGCCGACTCTGGAGAGATTGCTACCGAAACCACGGGTGCTGGATGTAGATGACGCAATCTATTTGCACCGAAACGGAAAGGCGGCTGAGTATGCGGCACGTTCATGTTCTCTTATTGTGTGTGGCAATCTTTACCTGGCTGAGAAATTTTCTCAATGGAATTCGAACGTGGTAGTGATACCTACGGGTGTTGATACGGAGCAGCTTCGACCAATCAATAATATAAATAACGCTGAGTCTTTGATTATCGGGTGGATTGGTACAGCAGGGAATTATCCCTATCTTGAATCGATCGAACCAGCATTAAGAAAAGTTCTTGGAGCTTATAAAAATGCACGTTTGCAGATAATTTCAAATCAGTTTCCAACCTTTCTGCAGCATCTAGGTCAGCAGTTGGATTACAGGAGATGGCGGCCTGGTATCGAAAACGATCTGCTGCCTCAGTTCACCATTGGTATTATGCCGTTAGTTGATAGTGAGTGGGCGCGTGGAAAGTGTGCTTTTAAGATGTTGCAGTATATGGCTGCTGGTGTGCCCGTGGTTACCTCGCCAGTAGGCATGAATAGAGTTATTTTGGAAGCAGGTGAGGTTGGCTTTTCGGCTAATAGTACGCAAGACTGGGTCGAAGCATTAATTGGCTTGTTAGATAATTCTGAGCTTGCGTCGGGGTTAGGTGCGAATGGTCGAAAACTTGTAGAAGAAAAATACAGTCTTAAACAGGTCGCCATGTCCTGGGCAAATGTTTTGCTGTGTAGAATATGATTTTGGTATGGCGATAATAGATATACTATTGATTTTGCTTTTTTTGATCTTGGCAATTGGCTCAGTTCGATTGGCACAAATTGTTTATGGCGTTGGCGAAACTGGCTTGGTGGTGCCGACAAAGGATAGTCAAGCTCTCAGTAATGCCTGGGGCGAAATGCTGACACTGGATGTTGCTTTGCTATTTGAGCTATCTGCACAAGCAAGGAGGCGTGTTATTGAGTGCTTCAGTATTGTTGCCTTGCTGGATGCAACGGAGCAAATGTTGTGATAATGGCTGTTATTTTATTTATGGTGATATGGGTATTGCCACTGGGTGTGCGTGAATTTCGCAATAGCACGCATCTTATGATGGCGTACTCGTTTGTTATAGCTCTCCACCAGATCGTAGCATTCATCAACTCTTTCTGGTTTACTACTTTAGGAGCTGATACAGACGCGACCACATTTAACATGGTTGGGATAGAACTAGCACAATCAGGTGATTTTATATTTGCCATCGGCTCAAAATTCTATGAGAACATGTTGGGGGTGCTGTACTGGTTGTTTGGTTCCTCTCATCTATTAGGTCAGCAGCTCTCCATACTTGCGTTTGCCATCTCTTGTATTGTTTTGATGAAAATGCAACGCTTGATCGGATTAACCACATATAGTGTGCCAGTATTGCTTGCCTTTGGTGCATTGCCCACCATGGTTTTATTAGGCTCGATAACCATGCGAGAATCTTATCAAGTGCTGTTTTTTATGTTGGCAGTTTACAGTGGTATAAAAATGCACATCAAGGGAGGTATAAACCGATATTTTGTTGTCATGGTTATATCTGCCCTGGTTATGGGTTTGTTTCATCATGCCTTGATTGTATATGCGGTACTCCTGATTATTTTTATGATGTTTTGGACTCGCCGACCAGTTTCACAATTGTGGCATATAAAGAAGCTACGATTATTGGCATTATTTTCAATACCCTTTTTTTTGGCCGGTATTGTTATAGCATCGAATATGCAAATTCCTGGTGTGGGAAGTCTTGCCGCGTTAGTTGATATGAATATGCTGGAAGCGGCTTCAGGATTTCGTGATGCTTCAGTACAGGCAAGAGCTACTTATGGCGTCGACCTTGACCTTTCTTCACCACTTACCGCTATCTACTCCTCTGTTTTATTGTATATCCATTATCTGTTTGCGCCCTTTCCATGGCAGCT
>CAYQXD010000183.1:0-5283 GCA_964421315.1 uncultured Thiotrichaceae bacterium
TTATTATTGTGTTTTTTCAGCCAAAAAATGAAAGTCAGTTGATAAGTTTTATGACGGAACATAACCTGATATTGATTAACAAATTAAAGGTTGGTTTGTCATCTTATTTATTTAAAACCATGGGTGAAAATAATGATTCATTGCAAATTGCCAATAATATTTACCAACAACAAAAAGTTAAAGCGGCTTACCCTGACTGGATGTATTTAATCAGGACTAACGAGTAGTTGTGTGGAAATTATTTTTAGTAACTGTTTCATTAGTTATTATTAATGGCTGTGATAATAATAGTAATTATATAGCAGACCCATTAAAAAAAGAACAATGGTATTTAAATGCCACCAACCAATATAGCACAACAAGTCATATCAACCTGACTAATCAGTTTTATAAGGGCAGAAATGTTTTAGTGGCCATTCTGGACAACGGCATTGATATATTTCATGAGGATTTAATAAATAATATAGGCAGTGGAAATTACAGCTATCTACCTGATGATTTTGATTTTAGTGATGCTGACCACGGCACTGCCTGTGCTGGCATTATTGCAGCTGAAGAAGGTAACGGCATTGGTATTGTCGGCATTGCGCCACAAGCTAAAATAATTGGCTTTAATGCGCTAAGAGCCCCTGCGATAAGCAATCTTGCTGATGCCCTGGTAAGAAAAAAGAAGGATGTGTGGGTTTCAAATAATAGCTGGGGTGATTTTAATTCATGGGGAGAGCCATTAGCGTTACGTTCACTGGTTAAAACTGCATTAAAAGAAGGTGTGGAGACAGGCAGAAATGGCAAAGGCATTGTTTATGTTTTCTCTTCTGGAAACGGTGCGGCAGAAACAAACAATCTACCTACTGATAATGTCAATTACAGCGGTCTGGTTAACAACCGTTTTACCATACCCGTATGCGCCGTAGATGAACATGGTATTAAAGCCGGTTATTCAGAAATCGGCGCGACTTTGGTGGTATGCGCCCCGTCAAAAGGGGCAGACAGCTCTATGGGAATAACAACCACAGATGTGTCTGCTGAAAAAGGCTATAATCCCAAATTATTTCCAGATGACTATGAGGATAAAAATTATACTAAAAACTTTGCTGGTACTTCTGCTTCCGCACCTATGGTATCTGGAGTGGTTGCTTTAATATTAGAAGCAAACCCAAACCTGGGCTGGCGTGATGTTAGAGCGATTTTGGCAAAATCTGCCAGAAAAACTGATGAAAATCATGATGACTGGTCACAAAACGGCGCGGGGTTAGATATTAATCATTATTATGGGTTTGGCATTGTTGACGCTGACAAGGCGATTGAGCTTGCACAAAGCTGGCTAAATTATCCTGACGAAATTGTTTTAGAAAAAGACAATACGGTAAATATAAACATACCCGACAACGATCAAACAGGGATTACAACACAAATAAATATTGAGAAAAACATCAGCATAGAATTTATTGATATATATTTTGATGCACCAGATCATCCTAAGTTAGGGGATCTGGAAATAATTTTAACTGCACCATCAGGAACAACAAGTGTATTAGCGGAGCAATATAGTCAATTATTTGAAGGCTATTTTCGTTATAATAACTGGCGTTTTGGAAGTTTTAGACACCTGGAAGAAGAATCCAGGGGTGTATGGAAGCTATCTGTAAAAGATAAAGCACAGGATAATACAGGCATATTAAAATCCTGGAGAATTAAAATTTATGGGCATAAAAAAACCTGATGAGATAATCTCTTAATAAGTCCTACAGGAATGTAGCGTTTACGAACCAAAGGATGGAGAAGTTACAAAATCAAACAATATAATGCAAAAGGTTAAAAATCACCAATGAACGAATACGAAACTGAAGAACAACAGGTTGAAGCCCTAAAAAGATGGTGGAAAGAAAATGGCACGTCATTAATTATCGGTCTGGTAGTTGGTGTGTCGGGACTATTTGGCTGGCGTTATTATGTGCAACAGGAAAACGTGCAGGCAGTACTGGCCAGCGACTTATACATGCAGGTAATGCAACAGGTTTCTCAGCAGCAGGTGGTACAACAGCAGACCGAGCTAAATGTTGTCGACGATAAAATCTTTGATATTAATAATCAGTTGATTAACGAATTTTCAAATACGCCTTATGCTGCATTGTCTTCACTAATGCTGGCTAAGTATGAATATGAAAAAGGTAATACAGATGCAGCCGTTGCACAACTTGAACTGGCCGTTAAACATGCCAGTGATGATCAGATAAAACAAATTTCGAGCTTACGACTGATTCGACTCTATATTGAACAGAAAAAATATACGCAGGCGCAGTCTTTATTAAATCAACCGCATGATGCCGCCTATGGTGCGCAGATTGAAGAGTTAAAAGGTGATTTGCATAATGCAAAAGGTGATATTGCACAGGCACGTATAGCTTACGATAAAGCCATTACTTTGCAGGGTATGTCCGCCAGCAAATGGCTAAAATTAAAAAGGCAAAACCTGGGCGCTTAGATTCAAGAATTAAGTTTAAAATATGCTGAACTTATGGTTATAAGTTTTGCCTCAATCGCTCTAAATTAAACGTATCCTAAGTAAAATATCCGTGTATATACCTTCCATTTTTTTCCGTTATTTAATCCTACTAGTATTAGCACTATTTATCAGTGCCTGCGCAGACGATGCTAATCTTGACCAGCCTGCCAAACTTGTGCCATTTGATAGTAAATATTATCTGGATGTGAACTGGCACAAATCAAGTGGTGCGGGTGCAGAAGAGCAATATGTCTTTTTACAGCCTTTGATATTAAAGGACATCGCGGTAACAATAAGTCGTAAAGGTGTATTAAATATCATCAGTCTTAAAACAGGCGATTTTGAGCAGGATATAGATCTTGATTCAATCATTAGTGCGGGTATAGGGGGGGATGAAACTGTCTGGTTACTGGGCACGCGCGATGCTTATGTGATTGCGGTTGATGCGAAAAATCGAGTTGAGCGTTGGCGCACTCGTGTATCCAGTGAAGTATTGGCAAGACCGGTTATTTATCAAGATTCGGTGGTAGTGCGAACCGTTGATGGCAAAATTCTCAGCCTGGATTTAGACAACGGTAAAATTCGTTGGCAATATCAACGTGCGATTCCAGACTTAACTTTACGTGGAACCAGTGAACCCGTGATTACGCGAGACAGGATTTTTGCCGGGCTGGCAGATGGCCGATTAATTGCCCTGTCACCAGAAGATGGTAAGGTTGTCTGGGATGTAGCTTTGTCTGTGCCAAAAGGTCGCTCTGAAATTCAACGCCTGGTTGATATTGATGGCGATACGGTACTTTATGGCAGGGTATTGTATGCCGCCAGTTTTCAGGGGCGTGTTGCTGCCATTGATGTTGCTCGTGGTCAATTTCTCTGGGCGCGGGATTTTTCAACCCATACCGGTGTGGTACTGGATGAAAAAACCTTGTATAGCAGTGATGAAAACGGCCATGTCTGGGCACTGGACAGGTTAAACGGTGCAACAATCTGGAAGCAGGACAAGCTGGCACATCGGCAATTAACCCGTCCTACCATTATTGGTGATTATCTTGCGGTAGGCGATTTTGAGGGTTATGTGCATTTACTATCACGTTACGATGGTCATTTTATTGCACGTTATCAACTTGGCCAATTTGATGATTTAGGTTGGGAGCTTGGTACGGGCATTATTGTGCCACCTATCGTAAAAGGCAAAAATCGGCTTGTCGTGGTTACCCGAGGCGGTATTGTTTATGTATTGGCGCTGCACTTACGCGATGACGATGTGTAAATTATATGTTTAACAATCCTGCTTCTGAACTTGTTGTTTCGCTGGTTGGTCGTCCTAATGTGGGCAAGTCAACCTTGTTTAATGTATTAACAAAATCACGCGATGCATTGGTTGCTGACTATCCAGGTCTTACTCGCGACCGCCAGTATGGGCGCTTTGCGTTTAAATCAAGCGACATCATTATTATCGATACCGGTGGTTTAAGTGGGATGAGTGAAGAACTCGATTCTCACATGGAAAAACAAACACGTTTTGCCGTAGACGAAAGCGATATTATTCTTTTTATGGTGGATGCAAGGGATGGTCTAACACCTGCTGACGAAGTCATTGCCGACTCATTAAGGCGAACGGGCAAACACGTCAAACTTATCGTTAACAAAACCGATGGACTGGATGTTCGAACCGTTGCCAGTGAGTTTTTCTCATTAGGTTTAGGTGAGCCACTATCCATTGCCGCATCACAAAATCGCGGCATTCAGGCAATGCTGTCAAATGCACTAAAAACTTTTAGGGCAAATGAGAACAAGTTCAGTGAAAACATAACAGATACATTGGAATCAGCCCTGGAATCTGAAGGCGATAGTGCTGCCGAAAACAGTGAAGATTCTGGCGGTAAAAGAATAAAAGTCGCGATAATCGGTCGTCCCAATGTGGGTAAATCAACACTGGTTAACCGGTTTTTAGGCGAAGAGCGTGTAGTTGTTTATGATATGCCAGGTACTACTCGTGATAGCGTGTTTATTCCTTTTGAACGTGACGGTAAAAAATATACTTTTATTGATACCGCAGGTATTCGCCGTAAACGTTCAGTACATGAAGTCATAGAGAAATTCAGTGTCATCAAAGCCATGCAGGCAATAGAACGTGCCAATGTGGTGATTGTGATGATAGATGCCCGAACAGAAATAGCAGATCAGGATTTACATTTAATCGGTTATGTACTGGAAGCGGGACGCGCACTGGTTTTAGCTATTAATAAATGGGACGGCATGGATGATTATCAAAAACAGTTAATCCATAAAGGCATAGACAAGCAATTACCATTTGTGCGTTTTGCAGAAACATTTTTTATTTCAGCCTTACATGGTTCAAGTGTTGGAAAACTTTATGCCGCAATTGACCAGGCCTATGATTCAGCAACAAAAAAATATTCAACCCCGGATCTTACTCGTCTGTTAGAAAAAGCAGTACAGTCTCATCAGCCGCCGCTAATCAATGGACATAGGATAAAGTTACGTTACGCACATCAGGGCGGCATGAACCCGCCAAGAATTATTATTCATGGGAATCAAATAAATAAAGTGCCTGCGGTGTATAAGCGCTATCTAACCAATTTTTTCAGAAAAGAACTTAAATCAGTTGGCACCCCGATAAAAATTGAATTTAAGGGCAGTGACAGTAATCCTTATAAACGAGTTAAAAAAAATAAGTGATCTGAATCCTTGAGCAAATAAAAACATTTTTTATGTAGGGTGGATAAGCAGAGCGCATCCACCATTTACAGCCG
>CAYQXD010000184.1:0-1137 GCA_964421315.1 uncultured Thiotrichaceae bacterium
CCTTGCATCACCAGAATACGGGTATTTTTGCTGGTACTCTTATACTGCAAATGCGCTGTACTGTTTAATATGGCATCGGTTGCTGCATAAGCTCGTGCGGTAATAACATCGAAGTATATCCTATGTCCAGCCACTATTGGTTGATAATCTTCTACACGCTGATGAATTACCTCAACATTATCCAGTTTTAAATCAATTTTAGCCTGGGTCAAAAACCGGGTTTTCTTGCCATTACTATCAATTAATACAAACTGTTTATCCTTTGATGTAATGGCAAAGGGGATGCCCGGCAGGCCAGCTCCGCTACCCACGTCCAATATTATTGAACCTTCGAGATAAGGCTGCACTACAAGGCTATCCAGCAGATGCTTGCTTACCATCTCTTCGATATTTCGTATTGCGGTTAGGTTAAAGGTTTTATTCCAGCGTGCGATTAGCTGGATATAACGCACCAGCTTTTGTTGCGCTTCCACAGAATAATGCAGCCCCATTTTCTTGAGGCCTAAGCTAAGTTGTTGGCGTAGGGGTTCTTTCACGGAAAAGCTCAAAACGGTTGTTTATCAGAAGCAACCCAGTTTACCGTTTAATGCGCCTTAAAGCTAAAGCGCGCATCAATGAGATTAATGAAGCTTATTAACGAGCCGGAGGCTTGATTTTTCTCCGATTTAACATCACCACCACTAAGAGTAATAAATCAAAATTTTTGCTTAATATATTCGTGCTGTTTTTTGCCGTCTAATCGATCGGTTGCTGGACCACTTCTTACATAAAATTCTGCATCATCAAGAAAACACGGTGAACTGGCAATACCGCAATTAACGCGCAACACTTGCCTACCATTAACTTCAATTAACTTGTAATCGATAAGTGGGTAAAACTCTTCACCTACATTGGTTTTAAGTTTACTCTTGAAATTGAGTAAATATTTATCACCATTTTTGAAAAATTTCTCTATTTCTGCATCTACACCGGTTATTTCGCCATCGTCATTAACGCCAATGAGCAAATCACCTCCTTCAGAATTTAAAAATGCACCAATGGTTTTCAAAGCCGATTTTTCAATATATTTCTCTTTGTTACCGTTTTTTACATCCAGCGCAAAGGTTTGCTTGAACTCTAAATTTTTAGATTCATTAT
>CAYQXD010000184.1:1237-2865 GCA_964421315.1 uncultured Thiotrichaceae bacterium
AAAAATCGCTGACTTCATTTTCAAAAACAACCTGTTTTTCTTCTATCTGCCCCTGCAATCGATACATGTGGTGCGGGTCAGTCAGTTCATCGGCTTCGGTAACTTCATAGTATGATTTGAACGCCTCATATATCTCTTCGCGACTGTTTCTGAAATCCAGCACAAAGGTATCTTCCTTGCCTGCAGCCATACGATTTAATCGCGACAGGGTTTGCACTGCCTGAATGCCGGATAATTTTTTATCGACATACATGGTATGCAAAAACGGTTGGTCAAACCCCGTCTGATATTTCTCCGCCACCAATAGCACCCGGTATTCTTCCGAATCAAATTTTTCCGGTAACTGGCGCTCACTTATGCCATCATTCATGCCAACTTCAGTGTATTTTTTTCCTGGCATTTTAGGGTCTTCTACGGTGCCAGAAAACGCTACCAGGGTTTTAATATCAGTATAAGCTTTATCTTTCAAATACTCGTCGAAGGATAATTTGTAACGCACCGCGTGCAGGCGTGAATCCGTCACCACCATTGCTTTGGCGCGACCACCGATTTTATGCCTTACCGAGGCACGAAAATGCTCAATCATAACTTCGGTTTTTTGACCAATATTTACCGGGTGCAGCGTCAGAAAACGCATTAACTCTCTGGCGGCTTTCTTGCGTTCCACGTCATGATCTTCATTCACCTGTTGAGCGATACCGTAATAGGTTTCATACGTTGTATAGTTTTTCAGCACATCAAGAATAAATCGCTCTTCAATTGCCTGCCGCATGGTGTATTTATGAAACGGTGCCTCGCCCGTTGGTCCAGGCTCATTAAAAACGTGCTTGGTCTTGTATTTAGGCGTAGCAGTAAACGCAAAAAAGCTGATGTTCGGCTGACGACCTCGTTTCATCATGCTCCTGATAATTTCGTCATCCTCTTGCTCATCGCTGTCAGAACTATTCTCCGAGACATACTGCCGCGCTTCTTCTTCAATGCCTTCCTTATTCAACACATACTTCATTTCCATCGCGGTTTCACCTGATTGAGAACTATGTGCTTCATCGACAATCACCGCAAACCGCCGATCTTTTGTGCTTATCACAACCCCGTCATTTACATTCTCTGCATTGAGCTTTTCTATGGTTTCGGTAACAAAGGGAAATTTTTGCACGGTTGAAATAATAATGGGCGTGCCCGATGACAAAGCCTTAACCAACTGACGGGTATCTTCATCTATTTTCTGCACCACACCCTGTTTATGCTCAAACTGGTAAATCGTATCCTGCAACTGCTGATCCAGTACCCGCCGATCAGTAATAACCACTACGGTATCAAATATTTTTTTATCCATCGCATCATGCAAACTGGATAAACGATGCGCCAGCCAGGCAATCGAATTGGATTTACCCGACCCCGCAGAATGCTGCACCAGATAATTATGCCCGGGACCTACATTCTGGCTATGGCTCACCAGTTTTCGCACTGCATCCAGTTGATGATAGCGCGGGAAAATCATGCTCTCTTTGCGTATTTTTTTTATGCCTTTATCAGTAGCAATTTTTTTATCAGCAATCTGCAAGTGCATAAAACGGCCCAGAATATCCATCAAACTGTCGCTTTGCAGTACTTCACGCCATAAATAA
>CAYQXD010000184.1:2965-5213 GCA_964421315.1 uncultured Thiotrichaceae bacterium
ATTGGCTAATTAAACACTTGCGTTTAATCTAATTAATATCTATACTTTGTTTCATGGACTGCGGATTCGCGGTCGGCAATCAGCCTCGGTGGAAGCACTGAGGCTTTTTGTTGTCTACCACTTTATTGTCTTAAGGGAAGCATTTTAAGCCTCTACCGTTACGCCGACTGTCGCCATAAAATTTGGTTTCAATCACATCGAAGGCACGGTTTTCCTGTTCCGGTCGTATTACATGTAACCCAACGGGGCGCGCGATTAAATCGGCAAACTGCAAACCCACCGAATTGCTTTTTTTATCGGCAAAAACAAGTTCAAACGGTAATTGTTTGCGCTCATAATTACCCCCGTCACAAATGCGGCGAAACTCCAGCTCCAGTTCACGGTCTTCCTGCAAACCACGTTTCTCAACCACAATATGGGTTTTCTGTTGATGCGCCTGCTGCTCGCGCAAATAATAAAACACACGCTCCAGCCCGTAACCCAATGCCACATGATAGGGATTCGTCGGATTTTGGTAACGTTGGCGATAAGGGATTTTATTGATTACCGTTGCCACCAGAGTGAAGGATGATTGCTCGATAATTTGCGTTAAAGCATTCAGAAAAGCCTGTTTCATCTCGCGGGTTTTTAGAAACGAAAACTCGCCCCGGTCGCGACGAATATCGGTTTCATGCAAAATTGCCTGATCGTGGCCAAAGTGCAAGAACTTAAATGCCTGCAATTGAGGCACAATCTGCTCGACATAATCCTGCTTACGAAAAATACAAAAGGCGAGAACAAATACCGGATAGCTTTCATCAATGGTTTTTAAACCGTGATCGCCGCTTTCATCGACATAGACAATGTAATCGGAGTAATTACCTTCAGGCATTGGTTGTGGTCTTTTTTATTTTGATATTACGTACGTCGATTTTGCCGGTGACTGTTGAAGTGATAACAGCTTTTCGATACTCCTCAAGATTGTTTACAGCTTTTTTAATTTTATCTTCCAACAATATGTTTTTCTTATTAGCTTTTTGTAAAAATTTTACTATTTTTTTCTGCTCATTAATTGGAGGTAAACATACTCTCATTTTACGAATTGAACTTAATGATAAATTAAAAATAGTTGTCCCAGTCATTTCTAAGTAAAAATAATCATGGGTACGCGAACTTTGTAAATAAAACAACAAGAAATCAACCTCTAAGCTTTTCAAACAATTTATATATGCAGCACTTTTACCCAAAATTATTTTCTCATTTTTGTATCTCGCAACATTTCCTATAGTTCCATTTATAGATAGCAAAACACTTGAATCATCTAAATGAATATAATGTTTCTTATATTCACTTTCAGATACACACTGAGCAGTCGACCCAATATTAACTCTGCCACTTGATAGATTGTTACCATTAACAAAATAATATTCTGTTAAATCTTGATACTCAGGCGTGGAATGAAGACCATCACCAATTCGAGATGTTCTATGAATCAATTTTGGCAAATCCCAATGCTCAGGCACATCCCCCAACCAACCCACACCCGAAGGTTTCATTTTGGCGTTTTTGTCCAGACCTTTTGTTACTGCCTGGGTAATAACGGCGATACGCTGCTCGTTAAGTTTTTCGATTAAGGCTTTTTTCTTTTTTATAAGTTGATCAATTTGTTGGGTTTTGAAATCGAGAAAATCTACGATTGTTTTTTGTTCTTTTTTATCAGGCGCGCAAAGATTAATTTGTTTTGTTTTTTCCTGATTCATTATTCCCAATGTGGATGCATTAGAAATCATCTTCATGATATCTGTTTTCACGCTGAGGGAATAAGCTACAAATTTTTTAACCATATAATCATCAGGTACAATTACGTTTATTTGCTGATTACATGTGAACTCATGCTGAGAAAATGCAACTTTACCTAAAGTTGCACCAATGCCTACTACCAACACAGAATCTGCTTTGAATTTTTTTACGACACCCTCTCTGATAGCTAACGAGCTAATTTTCCTCTTAGAATTATTTAAAGCAATCGAGCCATCACAAAAATCTACAGGCGTGTACCAGATAGTGTCTGGCTCATCATAATATTTCATACTACTTGACGGCGGAGTCGTCCCAGTTGATACCGTCACTGAAAAATATTTTAGTCTCCTTGAGGCCCATTCTTTAGGTATTAGTCCAAGCCAATCAATGCCAGTATCTATATATTCTGTATATGCTTGATACTCCATCAAACAACCTCCGCCAACAACGCCATAATCTCCTTTTCCAG
>CAYQXD010000185.1:0-5193 GCA_964421315.1 uncultured Thiotrichaceae bacterium
TTTACGAACCAAAGGACGGCGCAGTGGCACAAGGATGTGCCGTTAACGGACCTAAGGATGGAGAAAACAAAATCATTAACCATTAATAATTAACCATTAACAATTAATAAAGAGGTGATTATGAAAGGTGCAATGGGCAATATGATGAAACAGGCGCAAAAAATGCAGGAGGATATGCAAAAAGCGCAACAGGAAATCGCTAATATGGAAATGGAAGGTCAGGCTGGTGGCGGTATGGTAAAAGTGTTGATGAATGGTCGCCATGAATTACGCAGCGTTAATATTGATGAAAGTCTGATGCAGGATGATAAGGAAATGATTGAAGATTTACTGGCCGCAGCAGTGAATGATGCGGTAAGAAAAATCGAGCAGGAATCTTCTGCAAAAATGTCTGGTTTGACAGCGGGTCTTAATTTGCCCGGCGGCATGAAATTACCATTTTAAAGCACTAATAAAGCAATGGTTAATGGTTAATGGAAATACAATATAAACAACCAGCTACTAAGGTTTGGTTTTTATTTTTTGTTTTTCATTAACAATTAACAATTATTTTTATGTCTCCTTTGCTTGCGCAGTTAATTGACGCTTTAAAATGTTTGCCAGGAGTAGGGCCTAAATCTGCACAACGCATGGCATTTTATTTGCTGGAGCGCGACCCTGACGGGGCGAAAAAGCTTTCCAGTACCTTAGCAGAGGCGGTTGAAAAAATCGGTCATTGTTCGATGTGCCGAACCTTGAGTGAAACTGAGTTGTGTGAAATCTGTGTTAGCACATCCAGAGATAACGGCGCATTATGCGTGATTGAAACACCTGCCGACATCTTTGCCATTGAACATACTGCAGAGTTTCGTGGAAAATATTTTGTGCTGATGGGGCATTTGTCACCGCTTGATGGCATTGGGCCGGCAGAACTGGGGCTGGATTTACTGCAGGCCAGATTGGCAAATGATGAGGTTAAAGAGCTAATCCTGGCAACCAATCCTACAGTGGAAGGTGAGGCTACCGCGCATTATATTTCTACTATGGCCGCTAAGCACCAGATATTGACCACACGAATTGCACACGGTGTACCATTAGGTGGCGAGTTGGAGTATATTGATGCAGGTACATTGGCGCATGCTTTTAGTGGTCGTCAACGTTTTGATTCTTAAAAGTTATACATTATGAGAGCTTTGCACAAAATGTCTTTTTTCGTTATTGTCATTTCGACCAAAGGGAGAGATCTTATACTGCCGCTGTATAAGATTTCACTGTCTTGATAGTTTGTTGATTGTTATCAATAAACTTTTTATGTGTTTGCGTTCTAATTACCGCATTAAGGTGTATTCATGAATGATTGTCTGTTTTGCAAGATACAGGAAGGTGCAATCCCTGCTGATATCGTTTTTGAAAGCGATGATGTACTGGCTTTTCGCGATGTCAATCCACAGGCGCCAACGCATATATTGATTATTCCCAGAAAACATATAGCAACGATTAATGATCTCGATGAAGACCATGAATACATAATGGGGCGATTATTTAGTGTCGCAAAAAAAATTGCCGCTCAGGAAGGCGTTGACGAAGATGGTTACAGGATGGTCGTTAATTGCAATGAAAAAGCCGGGCAGACGGTTTTTCATATTCACATGCACCTGTTAGCTGGTCGACGTATGGCCTGGCCACCAGGTTAGCCTGTTAATGACCACTTTGGTTATAAAAAATACATGAAATTTTTTCTTTTTCCTTTTATCGCATTGTTCAGTGTTAGTGCCAACAGCGCGCCTGATGGTGAGGAGCTGTTTGGCAGATATTGTTCTGCCTGTCATGGTATTGATGGCAAGGGCGGGGTCGGTGTACCGATTGCGCTACCTTCATTTTTAAATAGCGTGTCAGATGAGTACCTGAAAAAAACAATTCGTTATGGCCGGCCGGGAAGAATTATGCCTGCTTTTGCAAACTTAAGTGATGCGCAGGTCAGTGCCATCGCTAAACACATGCGAAGCTGGTCGGACAAACCTGCGCCAGTAGAAAATACCGCGCTTATTCAAGGCGACAGTAAAAATGGTAAGCAGTTATTTTCAAAATACTGTGTGCAATGTCATGGTGAGGATGCTCGAGGCGGTAAAGGCACAGGTGTCACTTTTTCCCGTAAACGTGAATTACCTATTATTGCGCCGGCGCTAAATAATGTCGGGTTTCTAGCTTCAGCCACCGACTCCATGATACGCGACACCATTACTTTCGGTCGTGAAGGCACACCGATGACATCGATGCTGGTTGCCGGCTTATCCGAAAATGATGTTAATGATGTTGTTGCTTATATTCGATCCTTTGAAAAATCTGAAACCGAATTAAAACACGTCGCTAATGACAGTGGCGATGAGTCAATGGTGATAATAATGGACTCGCCATATAGCCTGGATGAGACTGTGGAGAATTTAAAACAGGCCATTACCGACCAGAACTTTACCTTAATTCGAACTGAATATCTTGAGCGTGGCTTGGTGGAAGAAGGCAAGGAAAATAAAAAACAGGTAGTGCTGCATTTTTGTAACTTTGAGTTTTTATTTGAAGCGCTGTCAATTGATCCGCGTATTGGCATGTTTCTTCCCTGTCGCATTACGGTGATAGAAAAAAATGGCAAGGTTCAGTTAAGTACGGTAAACCCTGAGCGTCTGAGTAAATTATTTAATAACTACGAACTTGATGATTCATGTCGGCAAATGCATGAGGTGTATATGATTCTGTTAGAGGATGCGACCTTATGAGAGCACTATCTCAGTATGCAACTGGCTGCATATTGTTATGCTTTGCTGGCGTGTCGTTAGCAAATGATTTGTTAATGGTTCGCTCCCAGCAAAGTTTTCCTGAAGCCATGCTGACCTTGCAAACCTCAATTAGAGAACATGGTTATCAGGTTACCCATGTGCAGCGAATCGATATTGGTTTAACTGGCATGGGTTATAAAACAGATAAGTATCGTATTGTGTTTGTTGGTAAGCCCAGGGAAATACAATACCTTGTCGATAAATACCCAGAATTGGCAGCCTATATGCCACCGCAAATTTCTATTTACGCTGAGCAAAATGAGACTGTGTTAGTGACGGCAAATCCGATGTTTTATGCGGACATGATTGATAACGAAAAAGATAAAGTGTTATTTGAACGCTGGAAAAGCGATATTTATTCTGTGTTTGATGAAGTACGAGAAGCGGAAGATTGAAGGGACGATTTTTAAGTTATAAATTATAAGTAAAAAACATTCGAGCCCAGATAGGTATGTCCCAAAACGAATTTGCCTCAGCATTTGGTATAAGTGTTAGTACGCTTCGTCACTGGGAGCGTGGCGATCGAACACCGCAAGGGCCAGCATTGGTTTTATTAAACGTAATAGCCAATGAGCCAAAAGCTGTACTTAAAGCTCTAAGTCACTAAAATCTAACTAGCAACTGTGGATGTCTGCGTCCTTTCTAAAAAGACATTCAGAGTTTCTTTCTCAATGCTTAAGAACACCCAAAGCAGCCGTTGATGGGGTATCTATGTGAGCTCACATGCACCACATGGTGGATCTTGTATATAGGTCTGACAAAAAATCGCCCCATTCCGGCTAGTTGCTGTGTGGCTTTCGTAAGTCCGCCTACATCCTGATACGGTCGTCTGTGATTCATACTAAGTCCGACAGGCTTCTATATAAAGCGATGTCTGTTTATTGTCAGAAGGTGATTCATGAGGGTGCCGAACCGAATATCCCGGCACGCCCAAAGGACGCTTGTTTTTTTTAGCCTGATGCACATGGCAGGCTGAAATCCCGCTTGTGTGGTCTGCTCCGAATTCTGCTAATATTCATATTTTTTGCCAGGGGTTTCTGGTACTCCAGCAACATTGTATTGATGGGGCGTACACTAAAGGTTTAATTTGGCACATACTGCCATTATTGTTCTTAATAACTTAATACCTAAATCCTGCAAGTGCTTGCACACATATAGCGCAAGCTCTTGATTCGTATAGCAAACTTTAATTCTTCGGGAATATCAATAAGTATTCCACTCGAATTAAAATTGCTCTACAAATCAATATCTTACACTCTATATGCACAATCACTTGCAGGATTTAGGTAATATATTTGTTCCTTAATGCCTTAACCAAAAGTGATATTTATGGATGAACTCCGCAAGACGGGTGTGCAAGCAGAGTGCGAAGCACTCAAATCTATCGTTCTGGTCGGTAACCACCTGCCCAGACTATGTGGTATTGCCACCTTTACGACACACCTTCTCGAATCAATCGCGCTGAATGTGCCCGATATAGACTGCTGGGCAGTTGCGATGAATGATCAACCTGACGGCTATAACTATCCGCCGCAGGTGCGAATCGAAATCAATCAGGACCACCCTGGAGATTACAGCCTGGCGGCTGATCTGCTTAACCTCAACGAGGTCGATGTGGTCTGTGTTCAGCATGAATATGGTATATTCGGCGGCCAACGGGGTGGCTTTATTATCGAATTGCTGAGTGACCTCAAAATGCCAATTGTGACTACATTGCACACCATTTTGAAAGAACCAACCGACACAGAGCGACGCATTATTGTGCAACTCGCTGAACTTTCCGATTATTTAGTGGTGATGAGCAAACGTTCAGTTGACTTTTTGCGTGACATTTATAAGGCTGAAGAAGAGAAAATTGTGCTGATTCATCACGGCATCCCTGACGTTCCTCTGCTTGAATCCTCAAATTACAAAGGCAAGTTTGGTGTGTCTGAAAAGAATGTCCTGCTCACATTTGGCCTGCTGTCACCGGGAAAGGGTATCGAGACGGTGATCGATGCGCTGCCAGAAATAATAAAACACCACCCGGATATTATATACATGGTCGTCGGTGCCACCCATCCGCACCTTAAAGCCGAGCAAGGAGAGGATTACAGACTTAGGCTTCACCTGCTTGCCAAAAAACTGGGGGTTGAGGCGCATGTTGTTTTCCACGATCACTTTGTGGTGGATGAGGATCTGCTGGCGTTTATCGGCGCAGCCGATATTTACGTCACGCCTTACTTGAACGAGGCGCAGATTATTTCCGGTACGCTCGCTTATGCGCTGGGCATGGGCAAAGCCGTAATATCCACACCATACTGGCATGCTCAGGAGTTGCTCGCTGACGGTCGGGGCAGGTTATTTCCCTTTCGTGATCACGTTCAGCTCGCCAGTGAGGTTA
>CAYQXD010000186.1:0-5109 GCA_964421315.1 uncultured Thiotrichaceae bacterium
ACCGTCAAACCAGATTACGCCATCTCTATCGGCCATGGTTTGCATATAACTCTCCCGCTGTTGTTAATTACTAATTACGAATTACTAATTACTAATTATTCTTTGGTGCTGCGTGTTTATTTGTTCTTTTTATTTTTTCGTATAGTTGTTGCAAGACAATGTTTTGGTAATAAACGTGCAGCATCAATTAGTAATTAGTAATTAGTAATTATTCTGCACCTGGCATCAACCGCTGCCAGATAGCTATAACTTTATCACAATGCATAGGCACTTCACTCACATCATCTTCACATTGCAGGTTTTGCCAGTTTTTCAGTTTACGAAAATACCGATATGCATTGGCCAGGCTTATCGCTTCTTCAGCACCATACCAGCCAACTGTTTTTAATTCGTTTATCAGCTCCAGCGTGGCGGTATGTTTAATACAGTCAGCGTGCTGTTTGGCATGAATTAACACACCCGCCTGGGTCATAAACTCAATGTCAACCAGACCGCCAGCATCCTGCTTGATATCAAAACCATCTGCTTTACTGGCCAGATGTTTGCGCATTTTTTCTCGCATTTCAACGACTTCCTGCAACAGTTGATCCGACTCTCGCTGCTGCCGGAGAACTGAACGGCGAATTCTATCAAATTCCTGCTCTATCAGTACGTTTCCCGGTGAGTTTTCTGTCACAACTCCATCCTCTCCGTCCTTTGGTTCGTCAATCGCACCGCCATCCATGGCTCCTTGCGCCATAATACCAACATGGCCGTCCTTCCTGGACATAACAGCACATTCCTGTGCTACTACTGATTCGTTAACGGCACATCCTTGAGCCACTACACCAGTAACAAACCTTGCTCTTATTAATGCCTGGTGTTCCCAGGTCCAGGCTTTTTTCTGCTGATAAGCCTCAAAGGCTGAAATGCTGCTAACCATCAAACCCGAGTGACCATTAGGACGCAAGCGGGTATCGACTTCATACAAAATGCCGGAATAGGTGCGCGTATTCAAAAAATGAATGACCCTCTGTGCAACACGTGCAAAAAAGCTCTGATTATCAATAGTGGCACATGGATGTGCCGTTAACGGTCCAAAGGATGGAGTCACTTTTTCGCCCGGATTATCCTTACCCAGGGTGACTTGTTTTTCACCCGCGCTATTATGTAAAAAAATAATATCCAGATCAGAACCGTAACCCAGCTCATTACCGCCCATTTTGCCATAAGCGACAATGGAAAGAGTCGGCTTAAAAAACTCGCCATTTATAAAACAGGCAGGCTCTCCGTGTTTTTTAACCATTGTCTGCCAGCACAGCTCGAGAATTTTTTCTAATAACACATTGGCTAATTCGGTCAGTTGATCAGAAACAATTTCGACCGGCTCCTCATAAAACACATCAAGCATGGCAACAGTAAATACCATTTTCCGCTTAAACTGACGCATTCTCTCCATTAACTGCTCAACATCTTCACCGATTGTTTCGCTTATGACTTCTATCTGCGCCAGCTCCAGTGTTAATAACTGCTTAACATCATATTGCTCACGAAACATTTCCACCGAACTTAACAGACTATCGAGCAATATTGGATATTTAACCAGGCGCTCGGTAAACCACTCACTGGTGGCACAAAGGGTCAACATTTGCAGTTGTATAGTCGGGTATTCAGTTAACAAACTGATATAAACCTTACGCCCTGCCAGCGCTTTAATGATTCGACAGACACGATCCAGCAAGGCTGTCTGTTCTGGGTAATCGGCAATTTTTTCAACCAGTGACTCCATTAACTGCGCCATCAGGCGAGAACTGTCTCCGCTCAGATGTTTTATTTGAGGACTGGCATGTAAGTGTACCAGCAAGGTTTCAATAGCTTCAACATTGCTGTAGCCAAGGCCAAACAAATACTGTCTCAGGCTATCACCCATGTATTCATCAGTAGAGTGCTCATCGGTAACAGCTTGTTGCCAGAACAGGGTGAAGGCTGTCACACTGAGTTCCGCTGTTTCATCAACAGGCGCAATCAAATGCTGAAAAACTCGATCAACGGCATTTTGGTGGTTTGCCAGTTGCTCGATTAATTCGGACCAGTTTTGCGTACCCATGGCCAGATTTAACCGTTGTTGCGATAGCTCGTCATCGGGCAGGGCATGGGTCTGTTTATCATTCTGCATTTGCAAACGGTTTTCCAGTTTTCGTAAAAACCAGTAGGCGTTGATGAGTTGCTCAACTTCGCTCGATTGTAAATAGTTTTTTTCAGCTAACAAGGTCAGCACCCTGACAATACTGCGGGCGCGTAATTCCGGCTCACGACCACCACGAATCAATTGCAGTGTTTGACCAATAAATTCAATTTCACGAATACCGCCTTTGCCCAGTTTGACGTTATTACTCATGCCTTTACGTTTCATTTGCGCGTTAATCATCGCTTTCATTTCACGAATTGAATCGAGCATGGAAAAATCAAGATAACGACGATAAACGAACGGTGTTAGCATTGATTGCAAATACCTTCTGTCACTATCACGTCCGGTAATCAATTTCGCTTTTATCATGGCATAACGTTCCCAGTCACGCCCCTGTAACTGGTAATACTGTTCTATACCGGCAAAACTCATCGCCATTGGGCCACTCTCACCAAAAGGCCTTAGCCGGGTATCGACACGGTAAACAAAACCCTCCGCAGTCACTTCGTCCAGCACTTTAACCAGCTTTCGAATCACCGCCAGATAAAATTCATAAAACGATTTGCGGCGTGGACCGGTGGTTTCTCCATTTTCGGCAAAGCTGAAGATCAAATCAATATCGGAAGAAAAATTCAGCTCGCCACCACCCATTTTACCCATGGCAAAAACCAGCAGTGATTGCTCTTCGCCGTTGGCATCTCGCGGCATACCAAAAATTTCTGCCTGTTGCTGTTCCAGATGCTGCAAGACCACTGCAACCACCGCTTCAGCAAAATCTGTTTGCTCCTGCAGAATCGTTTTTATGTCAGCCAGAGCATTTAAATCACGCCAGGCGATACGCACCATCTCCTGCTGGCGCAATACGCGCAATGCAACCATTAATTCATTGTCATCTTTAGCCACAGTGACAACGAGATTAACTAATTCTCTGTAGTTTTCGATGCTACGGCCTGTAGCAAAACCCTCTGCCTGTAATTTATAAAAATTCGCCGGGTAACGAATACAATTACGCGCCACAAAATCACTGCATGCCCAGGTTTTGCCCAACTTTTCCAGTGGTATGGCCTGATTCGGGGTTATGCCTTTTTCTGCACACGATTTACACCAGTCAAACCAGAGGTTTTCTACGATTGAATGTAGAGAAGACGGCACATGGCTTAAGAGTTCAGTGGGAGGATGGTTGTCGTTGCACATTTGTTATTTGTCTTCGGCTGGCGGAATGCACATGGTACTTTATTGTGTCATTGTTGCAACAAACAATTGAGAGCAGACAGAGATAGCAAACTAAAAATCAGAGCAACAGAGACTTCACAAACAACCTACAGCAATGGTCTGTCTTAGGTCACCTGTCTAACCAAACATACCTTTCAAGATATAAAAGAACAAAATAGCCAGAACTGCACCAGCAGGCAAAGTCACCACCCATGACATGAAAATATTCCGCACCACGCGCATATCTATAGCACCAATACCTCGCGCAAAACCCACACCTAACACAGCACCAACCAGCGTTTGCGTGGTTGAAATAGGAATGCCGGTGAAGGATGCCAGCACCACAACTCCCGAGGCGGAAATCTCTGCGGCAAAACCACGGCTGGGGGTTAACTCGGTTATTTTTTTACCCACAGTGGCAATCACTTTATAACCAAAGGTTGCCAGACCAATGACAATACCAATACCGCCCACCAGTAGCACCCAGCCAGGCAGGATGGATTCAGAGACGACCATTCCCGATTGTGCGGTACTTATCACTGCTGCCATCGGACCGACCGCATTTGCCACATCATTGGAACCGTGGGCAAACGCCATGGCCGACGCGGTAAAGATCATCATCACCGCAAAAATACGCTCTACATTGGCAAAATGGAATTTTTTGTCCGCTTTGGGGTCAATTTTTACTTTTCTTATCAGGTGTGAACCGAGTAACGCCAGCGCAACACCAGTAATGGTCGCATACAAAAAGGCATCAGGTGCATCAATATCCAGACCAACGTGTTTCAGGCCTTTTTTGATGGTAACCAGGGCAATCAGAAAACCGACCGAAAACAGGTAGTAGGGGCCGTATTTAATGGCATTTTTAATAGGGTTTTCTGTGTTCAATATCAGCTTCTGGATACTTCTAAACACTAAAAATGCAAGTGTGCCCGCCAGTATGGGTGACACCACCCAACTCATCACAATGGTACCAACCTTGCCCCAGTTAACCGCCTCCATGCCGACACCCACGGCAGCAAAACCGACCACCGCACCAACAATGGAATGCGTGGTTGAAACCGGCCAGCCTTTGTACGATGCCACCGCCAGCCAGGTGCCGGCAGCGAGCAAAGCAGCCAGCATGCCCCAGATCAAAAGATCGGGATTGCCAACAAAAGCATCGGCTTCGATAATACCCTTACGAATGGTTTTGGTGACTTCACCGCCAGCTAAATAGGCACCGGCAAACTCAAAAATAGCCGCCAGAATGACTGCCTGTTTTATGGTTAACGCCTTAGAACCCACCGAGGTAGCCATTGCGTTGGCGACATCATTGGCACCGATGCCCCAGGCCATAAACAGGCCAAACACACCAGCCAGGATTAAATAAATCGTCATTTGATCCATAACAACTCTACCTCGACAACTCTACCTTGCCAACATTAACTGTAAACGACTTCCCACTCCCTGAGATTTATCTGCCACTTCACCTGTAGCTTCAATAATTTTGTATAAAAACATAACTTCAACCGGCGGCAAGTCATTTTCAATTTCAAAAATCTTATGACGAATAGCCGATTGTAGATTATCGGTATCACTTTCGATTACATCCAGTTTGGTAATCATGTCGGTAACAATCTGAACCTCCCGACCGCTAAAACCGGTTTCAACCAGCTCATCAAACTCATTGATAGCTTTCCTCGCCTGCTTACAGGCAGCCACACAACGTGTAACAAAACGAATATAAT
>CAYQXD010000187.1:0-5043 GCA_964421315.1 uncultured Thiotrichaceae bacterium
GGACGAGGAAACAAAAATCCCTACTCGACTCACAGAGCAGGAAACAATTTCTGTGGCTTTGGCTGTATGGGAAGATGATAAATTAAAACCTTATATTACACATCCGCAATATGCCTGGGCATTAAGCACCATTAAATTACCTGAATATGAGTGGGAAAAGGCACAGAAAGCTATTCCAGAAAAACTAAAGCCTTTCATTGAAAATTTGAAAGAAGAAACAAAAGCATTACGTTGGTTAGAGGTTTTTCCGCTTACTGGCGAAACGGAAGCATATTACACCGCCTTAGATGGCTGGAATTCTCAAGTAGGAAATAACGTATGAACCTGATTAATGATTGCTGGATACCTGTCATCAGGCAGAATAATGTAAAGGATATTATTGCACCGTGGCAAATTGCCGAAATAGATAATCCGGTAATTGAAATCAATGCGCCTAGAGCGGACTTTCAAGGGGCATTATATCAATTCCTAATTGGTTTATTACAAACCAGCTTTGCACCAGAGGATGAAGACGAATGGTTTGAATATTGGGATAACCAACCCTCACAGGATGAACTTAAAGAATGTTTTAGAAAACTTGAGTTTGCCTTTGAGTTAGATAATCCGAACGGTGTGGCTTTTTTACAGGATTATGCTTTGCCCGATGGTGAAAGCAAACAAATTTCAGCCTTATTAATTGAAGCACCCGGTGGTAATGCGCTAAAAAACAATTCAGATCATTTCATAAAGCGCGGCCAAGTGAATCATCTTTGTTCTAGCTGTGCTGCAACTGCACTATTCACACTACAAACAAATGCACCATCTGGCGGTGTTGGGCATCGAGTTAGTTTGCGTGGTGGTGGCCCTCTCACCACATTACTTTTTCCTGAAAGTAAATCGGCTGCCTTATGGCAAAAACTTTGGTTGAGTGTTTTAAATCAGGAAGAAATGGAACCGGCCAAAACCATTGATGCCAGCGTTTTGCCCTGGTTAGGTGAAACACGTTTATCGGATAAAAATGGGGTCATAACAACACCCGAAGATGTTCATCCCTTACAACGTTATTGGGGCATGCCCAGACGCATTCGATTAACGACAATAATAGAAAATGAACTATGTGATCTTTGTGGATGTCAGTCCGAACAGTTACATACAGAATACATCACTAAAAACTATGGTGTAAATTACGATGGTGCCTGGGTGCATCCACTCACACCATATCGTTTTGATATAAAAAAGAAAGAAATACCGCTGTCACTAAAAGGGCAGAAAGGCGGCTTAGGTTATCGTCATTGGTTAGGCATGGCTTTACAGGATTCAGAAAACGGGGATAAAGCCGCCGCTATCGTACAATTTTATAATGAAGAGCGAGGGCGTGAATTTGACATGGATTCAGCCTCATTATGGTGCTTTGGTTATGACATGGATAATATGAAAGCGCGGTGTTGGTACGAATCCCACTTTCCTGTTTTCTATCTGGATGCAAAGCAAAAAAATAACCTGATGGAATGGGGCTCTGAGTTCATTAGTTCAGCTCGCGAGGTGGTTAAACTATTGCGCACACAGGTTAAAGAAGCCTGGTTTCGTCGCCCCAAAGATGTGAAAGGCGATATGTCTCACATTGATACGCAATTTTGGCAAGCTACCGAAGCTGATTTTTACAAAATACTGGAACAACTTGCTAGTTTGCCAGGCGAAACAGACATGGTGCCTGCAGAATTTTACCAAACATGGTTTAAGGTATTAGAGAGACAGGTGTTTCAGGTTTTTGAAACGGCAACGCTGGAATCCACTCCCGAAGACCTCGATTTGAAACGCATCATTTCTGCACAAAATGCATTACGAAAAAAATTCTATAACAATAAAGCCATCAAAAACCTTAAAACAAAAGCAACGCCGGAGGAGACTGAAAAATGAGTCAATATCGTTTTTTAGAATATGAGGATGTCCAGGCCATACAAAAATGGCATAAGTCTTTAGTTGATAACCGAGGGGATCGTGCTCGATTGCGTCGTGCTGAAAATCCGGAAGATATTCTGCTAACAGAAGCATTTTCTCACTTTTTGCAGCAATTACCTGAATCTGATACATGGCGAAAAGACCTGGCAACCAGTGCATGTGTTGCAGGTGCATTATCACAGGTAAAAATCGATAAGCAGAGTAATAGTCGAATACACAATAAAAAAGACAGTGATAAAGCAAAAAGAATGGCCAGTTTTGCTGAGCAATTAGCCACACCTCTTGAGGGTAAAGGTAAAGCCCCGATGAGTGAATTGCGTTTTCAACAATTACAAAAAAGTACTAGTCCTGAAGATTTTTATCGACGCATTATCAGAGCCATTCTCTTGCTAAAAGGACAGGTAAATATTATTTCACTAGCTAATGACATTATTCACTGGCATAGAGAATTTGAACACCAATCTATCTATTCACCCGCTAATCGCCTGGCAGTACGTTGGGCAACTGATTACTTCACAGCACACTCTAGAAATTAATTAAGGAGACACAACATGAGTCGTTTTATTCAATTACATTTATTAACTGCCTATCCCCCTGCTAATTTAAACCGTGACGATATGGGCAGCCCGAAAACGGCAAAAATGGGCGGCTATGACCGTTTACGAGTTTCTTCACAATGTTTAAAAAGAACATGGCGTACATCGACAAGTTTTGAGCAAGCCCTGGAAGGGCATATTGGTATAGGGCATATTGGTACACGCACCAAAGAAATGGGCTTAAAAGCGTATCAGCAAATGACGAACAAAGGTGTTGCTCATAAAAAAGCACTCGAATGGTCGCAAGCTATTGCTGGCGTATTTGGCAAATTAAAACAACTGTCAAAAAAAGAAAAAGAAGGGTTAAAGAAACTAGACGACGATGAGCGTATTAAAAAAGAGTTAGTGGAGCTTGAAATTGAGCAACTGGTTTTTTTTGATACTCAAGAAGTCCATGATATTTTAAACCTTGCAGATAAAATTGCAGAACGTGAAGAAGAGGCGAGTTCAGAAGAATTAAACTTATTACGCAAAAAAGTGACTGATGTTGATATTGCCTTATTTGGTCGTATGTTAACAAAATCAGATACTGGTAATAGTTTAACAAAGTTTTGTATGGAAGCCGCCTGCCAGGTCGCCCATGCTATCAGTGTTCACCCTGTTGTTATTGAAGATGATTACTTTACTGCCGTTGATGATTTAAATGATGGCCAGGAGGATACAGGTGCAGCACATATTGGTGAAACGCGCTTTGCCGCAGGTTTATTTTATTCCTACATTTGTATCAACCGTGAATTATTAATCGAAAATTTAGACGGTGATGAAACCTTAGCCAATAAAGCGATTCGTGCATTAACCGAAGCCGCTGTTAAAGTTGCGCCGGAAGGCAAACAAAACAGTTTTGCTTCTCGTGCTTATGCATCTTATGTTTTAGCCGAAAAAGGTAATCAACAACCGCGCTCTTTATCTGTTGCTTATTTAAAACCGATTATTGACCGTGAGAATAAAGACTTTATCGCTGATTCTATTGTCGCTTTAGTCACTCAAAAAGACAGTTTTGACAAAGTTTACGGTGATTGCGCGGATAGTCGTTATGAAATAAACGTACCTGAAGTACAAGGCTCTTTGACAGAGCTACTGGATTTTGTCAGCCAATAAGGAGAAAAACATGGATTATCTTGTATTTCGACTTTATGGCGCAATGGCAAGCTGGGGAGAAATTGCAGTGGGTGAAGACCGACATACGGCTAGTTATCCCAGTAAATCGGCCATAATCGGTTTATTAGGTGCTGCATTAGGTGTTAAACGTGACGATGAAGAAAAACAAAATAAATTACAGTCAGGTTATTGTGTTGCGGTTGAAGTGTTTTCTACAGGGCAACTATTGCGCGACTATCACACCACTCAAGTACCCGATTCGATAGGTAAGTTTAAATATCGCACACGGCGTGATGAACTGGTTTTAGGCAAGGAACGCTTAGGCACAATTTTGTCCAGTCGAGAATACCGTAGTGATGCATTGGCATTAGTTGCTATCCGCGCTTTCGATGCGGCACCTTATTTATTGACGAAGATAAAAAATCACTTGCAACAGCCTAAATACCATTTATATCTGGGACGTAAATCCTGCCCATTAGCCGCCCCCTTGCACCCTCAGATTATCCAGCAGTCTAATTATTATGATGCACTTAAAGCCTATCAACATAAGCCCATGTTGCCTACTTACATCGAAGCTAATGGTGAATTATCAAAACGTGATTTTGATTGGCTGGGTAAATCGAAAGATCGGCACTATTATTGGGAAGGAGAACGGTCAGACTTCTCTGACACATTAGATTTGAACCGTATGCAGACCCGTACACGCCATGATCAATCATTATCACGTAAACGCTGGCAATTCTCACCGCGTCAGGAACATTACCTGTTTATCCAGGGAGGTGAATAATGTATTTTTCAAGAGTACGTTTACAGGCTGATTTAATTAAATCATCACAGCTTCATCGTGTCATAGAAGGCAATACCTATGGTGTACATCGCCTATTATGGGATTTGTTTACAGCGGAAAAAAGAACGTTCCTGTATCGTGAAGAAATAGCACGCGAACAGTTAGGCACTATAGCGAATGTTCGATGCGAACCTGTTTATTATCTTGCTTCCAAGTCAAAACCTGTTGAACCTGAAAACTCAATATTCAAAGTTGAATCTAAAAGATATCAACCTCAGCTGGAAGCAGGGCAAACTTTAAATTTTGAATGTCGTGTCAATCCGGTCATCTCAAAAAAAGGCAAAAAACACGATGTTGTCATGGATGCACAACTAACTTTCTTGAAGGACTTAATCAAGAAATTTAGTCTTGAGAGTGAATTACCTACAAATGCAAAAAAACAAGATTATAAAAAGATGTTATTAACAAAAGGAGGTGGCGCACTTGATCAATACCTTAGCGAAATATTGGCTAATGACCGATATTATGCTTGGCGGTTAGAGCAGGTTTCCAGACTGCCTGATAAACTGGAATGGGCTATTAAAGCACAAATTGATGCTACATTAGAAAACTGGTGGAAAAGAC
>CAYQXD010000188.1:0-4992 GCA_964421315.1 uncultured Thiotrichaceae bacterium
AGGTTATGCGCCTATGTGGTTTTGACTGGAATTGACGGTCATTTTAAATCTAGAATGGGGTTTCTTCTGGATTGGATGAACTTTGTGGTTTAAGCGAGAATTGCTGGAGGAAAACCTATCTTATGGCATATCATGAAAATGTATTCCTCACACGGCATAAATGACTTTATTATATGTTGTGGATATAAGGGATATGTCATAAAGGAATATATTGCTAATTATTTCCTGCATCAATCGGATGTTACATTTTGTATGAAAGAAAATCGTATGGATGTACATCAAAAAAGAGCCGAGCCATGGACCGTGACCCTGGTAGATACCAGTGATGACTCAATGACAGGGGGGCGCTTAGCTCGGGTGTCAGACTACATAAAAGATGACAAAGCTTTTTGTTTTACCTATGGCGATGGGGTTGGCGATATGAATATTCAGGAAAGTATCGATTTTCATATGCACCATGGAAAACAGGCTACGCTAACGGCAACTTATCCACCAGGACGATTTGGTGCGCTAGATATCTATGATGGGCAGGTAAAGAATTTTAAAGAAAAGCCCAAAGGAGATGGTGCAATGATAAACGGTGGTTTCTTTGTTTTATCACCGAAAGTGCTGGATCGAATTACAGCCGATGATTGTGTTTGGGAGCAAGAACCTCTGATAGGTCTTGCTGCCGATGGGGAGTTAATGGCTTATGAGCATCACGGATTCTGGCAACCAATGGATACTTTACGTGACAAGCATCATCTTGAAGCACTGTGGCAAGAAGGTAGAGCACCATGGAAAACATGGTAAAAATCGATGATCAATATTGAATTCTGGAAAGGGAAAAAAGTTCTTGTAACCGGTCATACAGGCTTTAAAGGCAGCTGGTTATCTCTCTGGTTACAGAATATGGGTGCTGAAGTGGTTGGTGTTTCACTGGATCCACCAACAAGTCCAAGCCTCTATGAACAGGCAGAAGTAGCTAATGGAATGATTAGCCTGCGCGAAGATATTCGTAATTTGGACAAGATGAAATCCATCTTTATGGAGTACCAGCCAGAAATTGTGTTTCATCTGGCAGCACAGCCGTTGGTGCGCTACTCCTATCGTGAACCGGTAGAAACTTATGCAACAAATGTCATGGGTACGCTGCATATTCTTGAAGCCATGCGGACATCTGGATCTGTTCGCGCAGCGGTAATGATCACTGCCGATAAATGCTATGAAAACCGCGAATGGGAATGGGGTTACAGAGAGAATGAGCCTATGGGTGGGCACGACCCCTACAGTAGCAGTAAAGGTTGTGCAGAATTATTAATTGCCTCTTATCAAAACTCCTATTTTCCCTCACAGGAATACGCTCAGCACCAAACTGCTATTGCCTCTGTTCGAGCAGGCAATGTCATCGGTGGTGGCGACTGGGCAGAAGACAGGTTGATTCCAGATATTATCCGAGCATTTGAAAAGGGAGAAGCGGTTCAGATTCGTAACCCTAATGCTATCAGGCCGTGGCAACATGTCCTTGAGCCGTTAGCCGGGTATGTTGAGCTGGCAGAGAGACTGTTTGAAGAAGGAACAGATTGGGCACAAGGCTGGAACTTTGGCCCACAGGAAGAAGATGCTAAACCCGTTGGATGGATTGTTAAGGAGATGACAAAACAGTGGGGCGAGGATGCCACATGGAATATCGATAAAGGTGATCATCCACATGAAGCCAATTATCTGAAACTGGATTGCTCGAAGGCACATAACCGGCTGCAATGGTGGCCAAAGTGGGATTTACGAACCGCATTAAAAATGATAGTAGAATGGCACAAGGTTCATATAGATGGATCTAATATGAAGCAGATTTGCATACAACAGATTACCGAATATCAAGTAGTAGGAGAAATGCCATGCAAGCAGTGAAAGCCCTATACAAAAATGGAAATATTCAACTGCTAACACCCATTCAAGGGGTAGATGAGGCTGAACTTTTTATCATCGTTCTCGATAAAAGTGAGCAAGCATCGGCGGGTAGCAAAACATTCAGTCCGCAACAGAGCAGCTCTGAACAAGATTTTAAAGCAATAGGGTTAGCCAGCTTTTTTGACAGTAATGAAGACAATGATGTAGATTGGGAGGATTTTTTTAATGTTAAACCTCGGTGATATAGTCCTGCTGGATTTCCCGTATACCAACCAGATCGGCAGTAAAGTCCGTCCAGGTTTGGTGATGGGTGAAAACGGGAATAATAGTTTTGATGATGTCAACGTGGCTTATATAACCTCCGAAGTGGATTCATACGCCTACGACCCATCTGCAATCATCATCCAGACAAGTGATCTAAGCGGGTGAATCAACCATCCCGCCTTCAGGAAAAGTGCTAGGTTCAGCAGAGCTGAAAAACATGGTAGAAGCATCCCTCGATGGCTGGCTAACCACCGGGCGTTTTAATGAGCAATTCGAAAAAGAGTTGGCAGATTTTATAGGCGTAAAGCATGTCATTACCGTTAACTCAGGTCCTCAGCCAATCTAGTTGCCTTTAATACCTTAACCTCTCCAAAGCTAGGTGAAAGAGCCATTAAAAAAGGGGATGAAGTAATTGGCGTGGCAGCAGGCTTTCCAACTACGGTTAATCCCATCGTTCAATTTGGAGCCATTCCCGTCTTTGTCGATGTTGATTTAAAAACGCACAATGTCGATGCAGATTTGATAGAAGCGGCAATAAGCTCAAAAACAAAAGCGATCATGTTGGCGCATACTTTAGGCAACCCCTTTAATTTAGACGTTGTTAAAGCATTATGTGAAAAACACAACTTATGGCTAATAGAAGATTGTTGCGATGCATTGGGTGCAAAATACAACAATCAGCATGTAGGCACATTTGGAGATATTGCAACCTGTAGCTTTTATCCGGCGCATCATATAACCATGGGCGAGGGTGGCGTGGTGTTTACCAATAATTCACAGCTAATCAGCATTGCCGAATCTTTTAGAGACTGGGGAAGAGATTGTTATTGCCCTCCCGGTTGTGACAATACCTGTGGCAAACGGTTTGAACAGCAATTAGGTGATTTACCTCAAGGTTATGACCATAAATACACTTATTCTCATTTGGGCTACAATCTTAAAATCAGCGATATGCAGGCAGCCTGTGGTTTAGCTCAGTTAAAACGACTGCCAGAATTTATTGAAAAACGAAATGCTAACTTCGATTACCTGAAAAATCGCTTATCTTCAGTGCAAGAGTTTTTAATTCTACCTGAAGCAACGCCTAATTCTGCTCCATCCTGGTTTGGTTTTCCTATTACGCTGCGTGAAGAGTCAGGAGTTGAACGCGTTGAGCTTCTCAAATACCTGGATCAAAACAAAATCGGCTCACGCCTGCTTTTTGCAGGCAATTTAACACGGCAGCCTTATTTTGAAGGTCGACAGTTTAGGGTAACTGGTGAGTTGGTAAATACCGATGTGGTAATGAATCAGACTTTCTGGATTGGAGTGTATCCCGGGCTGGAAAAAGAACATCTTGATTTTGTTGTGGATAAGATTGACGAGTTTTTTGGGGTTGGGTTTTAGGCGTGGCAAATACTGATATCATTTCAAAATCCCTGATCAAAGAAGTTGTTAAAGACCTGGCTATTTATCTGTTGGGCTTAAAAATAACTTCCCTGCAGGAACTAAACACAGAGCGGCAACGGGTAGAAGTAAGACATGCTGATATTGTCATGCTGGCAAAAGATGAAGATAAACAGGAGTTTATTCTGCATTTAGAACTACAGCATAATAACCATCAACACATGGCATTACGCATGTTGCGTTATTACACCGATATCGCATTAACCTACCCGACTCTGCCTGTTAAGCAATATGTAATCTATACCGGCTCAAAACCACTCACCATGAACGCCAGTATCAGACAGAGTGGTCTAGACTACCGTTATACCTTGCTTAATTCGATATGAGCAAGCTGGACTGCGAACGATTTATAGCAGAAGACAGCCCGGATGCGTTAGTATTAGCTATATTATATATTATGCGATTTTAAGCAATACAACAGTAGCCAGCTTATAGAAAAAATAATCACGCGGCTTATTGCATTAACTAAAAGTCAGCCTGATGAGTTAAAAAAATACTTAAAGATGATGGAAATTCTGTCTACCAGTCGAAAAGTGACAGAGGCAATTATGTCCATGGATGGACGGTATTTCGCAAGGAGCCAGGAAGGCGGTGCGAACAAGCGAGTGGAGAAAAAAATGTTAAGTGAAATTAATATAGAAAAATTGCCATCTTATCAAATAGGCATAGAACAAGGCATAGAACAAGGCATTGAGCGTGGTATTGAACGAGGCACACTAAAAATTGTGCAAAATGGTATAAAAAATGGCTTCAGTGACGAAGTCATCAGTGCTATTACATCCATGAATGTTGCTGATATTAAAAAGCTTAGATTAAGTAAATGACTTATTCGCTAAAGAATGGAGTCATAGGGATAGAAGCAATATATTCAGCTTGTATGGCAGAAAAAAAGAAGCGTTTTTTGGGTTAGAGTTTATCTCAATCCAGAAAAGAAAGAGCAGGGGCTTGTGAAAAAAAAGCGGCATAATTTTTAACTTTAGGCGACAACTCTCTTGAAATACGCCGCTTTCGAGCATTTTGTAGGTGAGAGCTGATTAATTTTACTCTGCCCCCTATGACAGTAAGTTAAGAAAAACATAGCTCATTTACTGTCATCTCGAACGAATGTGAGAGATCTTGATTCCATACAATAAGATTTCTTCCTGCGGTCAAAATGACAACACAACGTAATTATTGTTAACTTACTGGTATTAACTTTGCCCCCGATTATTCGACCCCAGTACCAAAGACAAATGATAATTAAGTATTGTGTCCCCGGAATTCGCCTTGTGTCCCCGGAATTCGCCCTGGGATTAATGGTTTATTGTTATTGGCTTAGGGGTGACCCTAATGATCTCTAATTATCATTAAAAAATGACCTGGATAGCAAGTAATGTTAATATCAAATGATAT
>CAYQXD010000189.1:0-4984 GCA_964421315.1 uncultured Thiotrichaceae bacterium
GAACTTCGACCTTTAATTCGCCTCATTATTTCACTCGGTGCCATCGTCGGAGGGGCTGATAAAAATAGATGAACATGATCTTTACTTACCTCTCCTTTCAAAATCTCAATCTCAAATGATTGACACGTTTGACGTATTAACTCACGAAGCTTTAAACCAACATCTCCCTTTAATACTTGATAACGATATTTTGTTACAAATACAAAATGATACTGTATTTTATAAACTGTATGACTACCATAACGATACTCCATTAACTTACCCCCGCTTTTTAATTTAGCTGAACGTAAAGTATCGCAGATAAATCTGACCGCCTAAAGGCGGTGGTTTTAACCTAAATGGTGACTAATAAAGAATACATAAGTATTTCATGCGATAACATGCGATAACATGCGATAATATCGCATGAAATACGATGCTAGAAAACTATCAACAAATGAACATGCTTTACTTCGATGCCTTGCTGCACAACAAGTTTTAAATGGTGAACCTCCGACTGAGGTTACTCGACGTTACCGCCTTGGCGATAGAACCATTTATAAATGGGTAAAGATTGCAAAAGAAAAAGGTTTGGATGCGCTTGCACCTAAACCGAGGCCAGGTAGAGGAAAAATACTCACCGACTTTGAAGCAGAAGAAGTTAAACGTTGGGTACTTAGTGGCGACCCTCGCCAATTTAATTAAAGAGCGATTAGGCTATGAAATGAGTTTAGGTGCTGCGGGTGACTTGCTGCATCGCCAGGGGCTCACACCACAAAAGCCAATGAGAAGAGCTTATGAGCGAGATGATGTGATAAAAAATGGAAAGAAAAGACCTATCCCGTGATTAAAAAAATAGCTAAAAAAACAGGGTGCAGAGATATTCTAGCTTGATAAAGCCTCTATTAGATCAGATGACCCCTTGCATAGAACCTGGGTTTAAAAGGGCAAACGCCGACCGTTAAAACCAGTAGTCAACGACAAGGCATTAATGCCATTTCCGCTATTTCTAACAAAGGCGGTTTTTGGTATCAAGTCTACACACATCGTTTTAATGCAGATGCTTTCATTGAATGTTTAAAAGATTTAATTGCGAATAGAAGGAGACCCGTTTATATCATCACGGACGGACACCCTGTACATAAAAACAAAAAAGTTTGTGATTTTGTAAAAGAAATGAAGGGGAAGTTAAGTATTTTTATTTTGCCACCTTATGCACCCGATCTAAATCCAGATGAATTGGTTTGGAATTATATTCGTCAAACAGGAACAGCACGCATGCCGCTGAGAAAGAATGAGTCATTATTAGGCAGAACATTTATTGATTTAGAACTAATTGCACAAGACAAGGCGCTGGTAAAATCATTTTTTCAAAATGACTCTGTATCCTTTGCTGCTGTATAGGTAGTAAGTAATAGCGTTGCACCATGTTCGTGGAAATTTTTTATGCACTGAAATATAGTTATTTTGTAACTACTCAGCGTAATTTTTATATAGTATGAACATTACGCTGAGTAGTTACAGAAAAATATACCAAGAACACACACCGAGCCTTGATCACACTTCACTTGCAACTGCTGAAAAGCGGAGTAAGTACACTGTCTTTGCGTATTAGGGACAGCTTCAGAAAATAATTGATTCAGAAGGGATTGGAGAGGGTAAAATATTTTACATGGAAACGCTACGCTAAGGATACTATGATGCGTTAAACATATCGCCGACCACTGAATAATGATTTTTGGATACAATTATGGCAACACAATATCGATTAGAAAATACAACAGAAGCCTATAGTAAGGTCAAGCACAGGTTCAGTCGTCAAATTCTTGATAAGTTACAAGTTCACCTATCTGAGGATGCACATATTATCGAGGTGGGACCAGGTGCGGGCCACTTTGCAATTGAGTGTAAAAACCGAGGATACAATTATACCGCTGTGGAATCGAGTACATCGATTCAGGCTGAGATGGAAAATCTGGGAATGACTGTCATTGATGCTACCATGCCTCCAGTACCGCTTGACAATGATAGCGTTGATTTGTTTTTTGCCAGCATGGTTCTTGAGCATATGCCAGATTACACTGATGCGATTGGCTTTGTTGAAGAGGCAAAACGAATACTGAAACCGGGCGCTATCATATGTCTGACATTTCCTAACGCCTATACGTGCGGAAAAATATTCTGGGAAATGGATTATACGCATAGTTATTTCACTACACCCAGGCGAGTTACGCAACTGTGCAGGCAATTAGGTCTGGAGGTTATAGACGTACAGAAAAGTATAGGTTGGTTCTGGGTTCATTCAACACCTATACATGATATATTTAGGCATTTATCGAATTTATTTTCTGCGCTAATCAATAACTCATTTGTCGCAGGATTGCTGGAAAATATAGGTATGGGTGGTGTGCTGTGGAAATTCAGGAAAACGCTCTTTGAGTCTTCTATAATTATTGCTAAAAAGCCAAATATAAAGATGGAGAGCGATGAGAAGGAATGAAAAATATACCTCTTGGTAATACAAAATCTGCTTACCGAGAAACCTAAAAGTCGTCCGTCTAACTGCTTCGCCGAGAATCAATTCATGTCCCTCAGGTTTCCTGGACACTTCTGGTATTGCTATCAGCATAAATACATATATAGAATTTATGCGAAGGGTAAAACCAAAACCTCATAATGTTTCAATAACAGGAGCTTTTATCAATGTCTGCACTTGCTAATTATCGGACGGAACCGCTGACTGGGTGGTACGACAAAATCAAGTCACGTTACACACACAATATGCTTGTATTACTAGGGAATTACCTGATGCCTTGTGCAAAGGTGCTTGAAGTCGGCCCTGGTCATGGGCATTTTGCAAGGAGTGCCCGAGATATAAACCTTGAATATGACGCCATAGAACCCAGTGATTATTTTCGTCAGGCTTTGATTGAGCAAGGATTTGAAGTAACAGGTGAACCTACTCCTCCTATTAAGCGTGAGAGCGAGACTTACGATCTGGTTTACGCATCGATGCTGATAGAGAATCTACCTAGCCCCTATGAAGCTGGAGAGTTTGCGTGTGAAGCTGGACGGGTGTTAAAAAAAGATGGCATTTTTTGTCTTGTTTTTCCAAACTACCTGACTTGGGGTCGATTTTTCTTTGACGAGCATTACACACACAGCTTTGAAACAACACCACGACGAATAACACACTTGTTAACTAGCCAGGGTTTTGAAATAATTCGCGTTGAACATACGCTGGGCTGGTTTTGGGCAGAAGGAAACTTGGTAAAAAATATATTGAGACACGTAATTAATATCGGAATGTGGTTTATGCACACAGCTATGGCACAATGGACTTTTAAATACTTGGGGCTTGGCGAGCTTCACTGGAAAGTCAAAAAAACATTATTTGAAGCTGTAGTGATTGTGGCTCGAAAGAAATAGTAAACATTTGGACAAAGAAGAAGACCGTTTGTTGTCTATGCGGCCTTATAAAATTTCCTTTTACGATTATTGTAATGATGGACACAGAGTGTGAGTTAGCTAGTAGACTGAGATGACTGGCGCTGCATATTTGCGGGCATTCATATTCAGAGAATCAAGAAATATTTGCGCCCATATTTACATAACCAGTAACAATCATCATGGTCATAATAAAATACGGAAATAACCAAAGCACAACTTTATGACTTAATTTTTTCAGCTAAATGAAGCATACCTCCACTAAGTGCTATCACCCATCTGCCCAGGCGATAAATCAGAGCCAGGGAAAAAGCCTCTGTAGTAGACAAACCAATTATTGCAAAGAAAAGTATAAATAGTCCTTCATCAACACCAATTCCCTGTACAGAAATAGGAAGTCTTTGCAAAATGAGCATTGCAGGCACTATTGCCAGGAAATAAAGAAAGTGAACGTCTAAACCCAAAGCCAGGGCAGCAAAATAGATAAAAACGGTTGGACTTGCCTGCTGTATAAAGGAAAGAAAATAAAAGTACCACAATTTCCTGGGGGCAGATTTGAAATCCATAATGGCTTTGTACAGTGACTTTATTTTTTTTATGACAGCAGTGTCTTTGTATCTATTAAACAACTGCGAGAGATGAAATGTCACCGGGAATCGCATTAAGATCAACGACAGTAAAACAGGTATAACAAGAATATAGAAGATAGGGTATAAATATTGCTTTAAGCTATCGTCGAAAAAAAAAGCCACATAAGCAAGTGCAATAAAAGCAAAAGTCGTCGTTGCAAAAAAACCGAGTAAGCGCTCTACGACAATTGATGATGTTGTTTCCTTTATAGAGTGCCCTTTACTTTTTAAAGCAATAACTCTATAAACATCCACGCCCATACCTGTTGGTAAAAACTCACCCCAAAACCCGCCGATAAGATATAATTTTAGACTGTACCAACTCGACAAGTGAAAACCTTTAATTTTTAACAGAATCAGCCACTTAAACCCCATAAACCATCTGTCCGCCAGCATAATAACAAGCATTACGCCAAATAAAGCCAGGTTAATCGACATTATCATGTCGTAGCTTTGTTTCCATTCAACCAATGGGATAATAATAGCAATAACAACTATAGTAACTAGCAACTGAATGATGAATTTTGTGTTTGGTTGTGCCATTGTTTTTATAGAACAGGTTGCTTAATGTTTTTTATAACTATTAATCGGGAATTGTAAAAAGGTGGACTGCTTTCTAACATATTGGTAATCAAGTTTACTATTTCCACAGTTTGCTTACCGATACATGATTCACTGATGTTATTCTTCAGTTATATATTTTATTGGCGACTATCAAGCTCATTAAGAATTTGTTTCATCGCAACAGGTGATGTCATATGCTCTTTATGACTATCATCCATGAATAAATCGTATTCTCCTTCACCTAATTGATGCATAAGTGTTTTTATTATATCTTTATATGCTTGCCACCTTGTGCCAGCAAAACAACAGGGGTCATACTTGTTTATTATTTGCAAATGCTTTCTGCCCGTTCCGTATGCAGCAAG
>CAYQXD010000190.1:0-4948 GCA_964421315.1 uncultured Thiotrichaceae bacterium
CCTTCTGCCCGCAATATCTGCTCTTCTTTATCGGCTTCGGCCGCCAGTACGATTGCTCTTTTTTGCCCTTCCGCCACATTAATAGCAGATTGCCGTTCTCCTTCTGAATCCAGGATAACCGCACGTTTGTCACGCTCGGCTTTCATCTGCCGCTCCATTGCATCCAGCACGGTACGCGGCGGTTCAATGTCTTTAATCTCGTAACGCAATACCTGAACACCCCAGGGAGCAGATGCCTCGTTAATCTGTGAAACTATATTGATGTTCAGGGTTTCTCGCTCTTTAAAGGTTTTGTCCAGTTCCATCTTGCCAATTTCGCTACGCATAGTTGTTTGTGCCAGCTGTGTGATGGCATAGATATAATCGTCAATGCCATATGAGGCTTTAAACGGATCCAGTACTTTTAAATATAAAACCCCATCAACAACGAGCGTGATGTTATCTTTTGTAATTGCTCCCTGGCTGGGAATATCAATCGCCTGCTCTTTTAATGAACGGTCATAAGCCACTTTATCCATAAAAGGCACCAGAAAATTCAAACCTGCCTCCATGGTGTTGTTGAACTTGCCAAAACGCTCAACCACAAAGGCACGGTTTTGCGGCACAAATCGAATGGATGATTTCATCAGCACAATAGACAAGATGGCAAAGCCTACCCAGAAATTAAAAATCAAATCAAAAAAATCAGTCATCTACACCTCCTTAAATCTATAATCTATAATCTATAATCTATTAAATCTATTCTGCTGATAATGACGACTATTGTGCAAACATTCAAGTCTGTCTCAAACAAACCAACAAATGACTTGCGTCAAACATCATCACAACAATATTTGATAAACTCGGGCATTACCAGGCCTAACCACAGCATAAATACTCATGGACAACAAAAACACAACCATTAGCAAGCCTGTCGCTAAAAAAGAGACGGCTACAACACCCTCAGCCACAAACTCTTCAGCAGCCATGGCTTCAACTAAAATGGCTTCGACTAACGCACGCAGCAAAAAAGACCTGAAAGAAATTCTTAGCCACATGTCCGATCCTGAAAAAGTACTGGCAACACCGGAGATAATCTCCGCCAGTGATTTATTACAGGTCAGTTACGAACTAGGCGAATACCCGTATCCTGAAAAAATAAGCACGAAAGACTATGAACATGAAAAACGCTTATTGCAGGCAGAGCTATTAAAAGTTCAGGTCTGGGTTAAAGAACAGCAAAAACGCATTACCGGTTTTTTTGAGGGTCGGGACGCAGCCGGCAAAGGCGGTACCATCAAACGTTTTATGGAGCATTTGAACCCACGAGCTGCGCATGTAATCGCATTAGAAAAACCCACCAACAAAGAACTCGGACAATGGTATTTCCAGCGCTACATACAGCATATGCCAACCAACGGAGAAATCGTCTTATTTGACCGCTCCTGGTACAACCGCGCAGGCGTTGAACGTGTTATGCAGTTTTGCAGCCCCGAAGAACACCTGGAGTTTTTGCGTACCGTACCCGAACTGGAACGCATGATGGTAAATTCAGGCATGATTTTACGTAAATACTGGTTTTCAGTCAGCCGCCACGAGCAACTGCGTCGTTTTCATTCACGCTCACACGATCCGTTAAAACACTGGAAATTAAGCCCCATTGACCTTGAGTCACTGGACAAGTGGGATGCATACACCGAAGCCAGACGCAGTATGTTTTTTCACACCGACACCGCTGCTGCACCCTGGATTGTGGTCAAATCTGATGATAAAAAACGGGCACGCATAAACTGCATGCGGCACTTTTTATATAGCCTGGATTATCCTGCAAAAGACCCAACTATCGCTTATAAACCTGACGTAAAAATTGTTGGTACGGTGGATTCGTTATATCCGAAAAAATTAGCAAAATACGTCTGAATTAATGGTTAATGGTTAATGGTTAATGGTTAATTAAAAAATAAAACCAACACAAACGTCAACGAAAGCACAAAACAACCAATGCCGCTTTTCATTAACAATTAACCATTAACAATTCAACTCATGCCGCATAATTTTGCACAAGCGCAGCATAAACGTCATCCTTAAAAGTCTGACTATCACCATTTAACTGTTTCATAATATCAGCAAGATATTCATTATCTTCGCGGCCATTCCAGACTTTATTATAACGACCTTCTTTATAGCCATTATCCTGACGGAACATATTCAACACATTCTTACCGACATAAATTTCGTATAATTCATCAAAAGGCATATCAAGATATTTCATGATGCCCGCAATAAAAGTAAAATGCGCCCCCTGATCCGTCAAGGTTAACAGGGCAAGGCATTCGATGGTTTTTCGAATATCTTCTGCCTGCATCACATTTTCAAAATCGCTGGCAATTAATTCAGCAGTATCATCTAATGACTGGTTTTGCTCAAGACGAATACTCAGGGCGAAATGCACAATATCCACCACTTCTAACTTTACCTGCATGATATCTGCCTCCTGCTTTTTCCACCACTTCCATCCATAATGCTCCAGCATTTCAGAAGATTCCATCCAGATTGCTCGATACCACTCATTCCCCGCATTTCTCCAGTCGGCATTTACCTTGTTATTCATCGCATCCTGCAACTCAAGCATATTGATTATTTTTTGTTTCATCATTGTTTACTGGTTACCTCTGATACGCATATAGTAAAGACATTACTTCACTGAATCAATCTACGAGCGCTTGATTTACTGCAATTACGATGATACAGCATTGCCCGAAACACAGCCGAAAACAGAAGTTAGTATTTCACAGAAGTATTTCTGCAAAATTAAAAAACCTGCCATGTAAAAACCATAAAACAATTTTAAGCAAAAACTTATTAAATAATATTGCAACATATTCAGATTACAATTTTCTCTCAAAAAACCTAAATTACACATACAATACAAACACATACATTAAAAGTGACCACATAAAATGAAACATAAAATAGTCATAGCCGGAAACATTTTCAAGGGAATTGTTTCCCATTAAAATCCAGTTATCTATTGCCATTATCTTTAATTATGTTTTAATAAATGCAGTTTTCTGCTGAATCACACAAAAAACGGAGGATTCACCATGAAATCATCTCACCCATTCAGTAACCACCGCGCAAACATACCCGACAATAAACAGCCTCACCTCGAAGAATTAGCTAAGCCACAAAGCGCTATATTAGCCACACACAATACTGCTGGAGAACGACTCAATCAACAATGCCTGTTTACTAAAAAGCCCATCACTGGATGGACCAACCCTGGATATGCTTATGAGACAACAACAATATTCAACTAAAACAAACACATGTCGCAATCAAAAATAATCATATTAATTGGTTTTACCGCTATTCTCGTAATGGTCTTTATTGGCAGTATTATTGGCATCAAAAAGCAATTATCTTATGCCGAAAAGATTTAGACCCTAAACTTAAGAAGTATAATCATCGTACCCAGCAGGCAAGTAGACACCTGTTAACACTGGTTGATGATGCACTTGATCTGTCGAAAATCGAGAGCGGGAAACTGGATATCACTATAGAAGAAGTCACTTTGCAAACCACACTAAAAGAGTGCCTGTTATTAATTGAACCAGTAGCGAATGATGCACAATTAAGCCTGCACTTTAACATCAGCACAGTATATGTAGCACAGGCAGATGCGACCCGCTTAAAACAGGCAATATTAAACCTGCTAAGTAATGCGGTTAAATATAATCAACAGCAAGGCAGCATTACGATTTCCTGCGAATGTAGAGATGATGATCGTATCCGCATCAATATTAGCGACACCGGGGTCGGCCTAAGCGAACAACAGAAAGAACAACTATTCCAGCCATTTGAACGTCTTGATGCACAAAACCAGAACATACAGGGCACAGGCATTGGCCTGACGATCAGCAAGCACTTAATCGAACTCATGGGAGGGTCAATCGGCGTTGAAAGCAACGAAGGACTCGGCAGTACCTTCTGGCTGAAACTGGCACGTGTAAAAACCTGAAAGCTGTTAGCGTATAATAGGCGCTAAGAAGATAACAGGAACTCATTGTGATGAACAACCCCTTTCAACAACAATTACTCAAAGCTGGACTGGTCAATAAAAAACAGCTTAAACAAGCCAATCAGGAAAAATCCAGGAAACTAAAACAACAACGAAACTCAAAAGAACGCACTGTCGATGAGGCTAAACTAAAAGCTCAACAGCTTGCCGATGAAAAAACCAGACGTGATCGCGCGCTCAATAAACAAAGGCAGGAGCAAGCACGCAGCAAAGCTATTTCAGCAGAAATTAATCAACTCATTAGCAACAACCTTATAAAACGAGATGAAAGCTGCGACATTGCTTATAACTTTGAACACCGTAAAAAGGTTAACCGACTTTATATTAATGAGGAAATGAAACAACAGGTCATGCAAGGCAAACTCGGCATTGCTCGCATTGAAGGTCGTTACGAACTTGTTCCTGGCCCGGTTGCGATAAAAATAAAACAGCGAAATGAAAAGCGTATTGTTTTATTTGACCAGGATTTATTAGATCAGGAACAAACAGAAACAGATGACAATGATGTTTATGCGGACTATCAAATACCTGATGATTTGACCTGGTAATTCTGATAATGACTTATCTGCATCAAGCTGCATTTAACTGGCAGGCATGTCTGACATGGAATGACTGGTTTCCACACTTTGCGGACGTTGCCAAAGCTGAAAAGATTTAGTCCGCGAAACACGCAAAAGACGCAAAAAAAGCAAAAACAATAATAGGTTTGTAGGCCGGGATAAGGCTTTGCTGTTCCCGGCGTTTTGATTGGCATTGCCTGCAACTTACCTTATGCAGGCCTACCTGAAAAAAAACAGAAAAATAAAATGTTTTCTTTTGGCTTTTTTCGCGTCTTTTCCTGACTTCCGCAAAAGCACTACACACTAATTCTGTCAATTCTGACAATTT
>CAYQXD010000191.1:0-4881 GCA_964421315.1 uncultured Thiotrichaceae bacterium
TTGCGTTCTTCGCGGACTATTGCTTTTGATTTTGAATGCCCGCTAATGACCGAACTCAGTCATTCTCTCGATTAGCAAATCTAACTAGCTTTGCCAGATTAAGTTACTACCTACGTTAATGAGTTTTTAATAATCGCCTGTATGGTATTGCTGGTTGACAAGCCTTCATGGTAGTCCAGCACAACAACCTCACCACCATTAGCTATTACACAGTCATAACCGGCAATTTCTTTAGGCTGATAATCACCGCCTTTAACGAGTTTGTCAGGCAAAACCGAACATATTAATGACTCTGGCGTATCATCAGCAAACGCAACCACCCAATCCACCATTTTTAAAGCGGCAAGCAATTGCATTCGATTAGTCAATGTATTAACTGGTCGGCCATCGCCTTTTAATTTTTTTACCGAGGCATCGTCATTAACCGCCACTATCAATTTATCACCCATATTGCGAGCCTGTTGCAGATAACGCACATGGCCTGCATGGAGAATATCAAAACATCCATTGGTCATAATAATACGTTCACCGCGTGCTTTTGCATCACTGACTACAGCAAGCAGCTCAGCTGTAGTTACCACACCCGATTCAGTGTAAATATCACCGGGCTTCATCTGCATTGCTCGACTAAGCTCATCGTAACTAACGCTTGCCGCACCAAGCTTACCAACTACGATACCTGCAGCTACATTTGCAGCGCGGGCAGCGGCTTCCAGGTCATTGCCTTGCGCCAGCATTGCTGCCAGTACGGCTATAACCGTATCGCCCGCACCGGTAACATCATATACATCACGAACTTGCGCTGGCAAATGCATAACGGTATTTGCATCGCGTACCAGCGACATGCCTTTTTCTGAGCGTGTAATTAACATTGCCTGCAAGTCGCACTGTTTTATAAGCCCTGCTGCTTTTTCAAGCATTTCGTTTTCATCACTGCATACACCTGCTGCTGCTTCAAATTCTGCCATATTGGGCGTAAGCAGGGTAGCGCCTGCATACATTGAAAAATCAGAGGTTTTTGGATCAACCAGTACCGGCACCTGAAAACTTTTAGCCAGCTGAATAAGCGGTTGTAATATCGGGCTGATTGTACCTTTATCGTAATCAGATAAAACCATTACTGCGGTATCAGGCAACTGCTGTTTTACCATTGCTAACAATTCACTGTGATCAAACGATGAAAAACCATCTTCCTCATCAAGTCGAATTAGCTGCTGATGGCGACTGATTACGCGTGTTTTTGAAATAGTAACTGCATCATTTAATGCGATAAGGCCATCCTGAATACCCGCATCGGCCAGACTTTTACGCAACAATTCTGCGGACTCATCCTCACCCACTAAACCCACCACTTTACTGCTTATACCTAAAGCCGTTACATTAAGCGCTACATTTGCCGCACCGCCTGGTTTGTAATCCGTGTTTTTTAAATGCACCACAGGAACGGGAGCTTCTGGTGAAACACGAGAAGTAGAGCCATACAGATAACGGTCAAGCATGACATCACCGACAACAAGAATATTCAATTTTTTCATGTACCCTTCTGCTTAAAGTTGATACGCATTGTATCAAGATAGTCACTTTACAGCATAATTTCTCACACACTCAATCTGAATCAAGCATTACTGTTTAATTGTTTATCGATTCTAAATATATGACAGCAGCAGCTTACTTAGCTAAAATCTGACATGTCTTCAGCAATATATAACTGTGCTAGCACTCTATGAAACAACGAAAATATTTATTCTATATCACGCAAAACTATTCATTTGCTGTATTGCGACCATTGCAAAAAGCAATTACGGCACGTGGTGACGTTGTGGCGTGGTTTCTGTTCGGAAAAGAGATTAATGAAAATTACTTACATAAAAATGAAAACCGCTTATCAACCATAAAGCAGGTCAAAGAATATTATCCGCTCGCTGTATTCGTAACCGGCAATGTCGTACCTGATTTTTTCCCCGGCATCAAAGTCACCGTTTTCCATGGTTTTGATGCACGCAAACGCGCCAATGATGACCACTTTTTTATCCGCAATTATTTTGACCTTTATTGTACACAAGGGCCGGACACCACCTATAAGTATCAAAAACTTGCCGAGAAACATGGTGACTTCAGGGTGGTTGAAACAGGCTGGACAAAACTTGATCCCTTTTTCATTGCAAATACAGAGCCTGTCGCCAATAAAAAACCTGTCGTTTTATACTCTTCCACTTTTACTAAAAAACTAACATCTGCACCATATTTACTAAAAACAATCGAAGAGATTTCTAAAAGCGGACAATATCAGTGGCTGGTCACCTTGCACCCAAAAATGAGTCAATCTATTGTTGATGGCTATAAAAGCATTCAAAATGAAAACCTGAAATTCATAGAAACCGATAACGTCATACCATTACTGTTAAAGGCTGATGTCATGTTATGTGATACCTCATCAATCTTGCAGGAATTTCTGATTTTAAATAAGCCGGTCGTCACCTTTAAAAACAGGCGGCCTGACGAATGCATGATAAATGTAACATCACCTGAGGAAATTTTACCGGCACTGGAAACAGCCTTATCAAGACCGGAAAATCTAATGAAAAAAATACAGATTTATACTGAAAAGCTGCACCCATATCGCGATGGAAAGTCCAGTGAGCGAGTGCTTGACGCTGTCGACTGGTATATTAAAGAAGGTCATAAAGGCCTGAAGCGACGATCACTTGACCTGATCCGAAAAATAAAAATTAGAAAAGAACTCAGCTATTTCTGGTAACTTCTCAATAAGTCTGGGTGGCATGTCGTTTTGAGACTGTCGGTAGCATGGATGCTACCGTCAAGCCTACAGGGATGTATTCACGGCGTGTCTCAAAACAACATGCCACCCAGACTTATTGAGAAGTTACTATTTCTGGCTCTAAGCCACTGACTTTAACCGTCTTAAAAACTTTAGGGCACTTCTACTGTGATTCACGCCGAAGTGTCCACAGTGCGGCATATTTATTAAACGCACCCTGACTGTAATTAACCGCAATTAAAAAGCCAACGCTGCCATCCATAAAACCAAGGCGTAAAATATATATCTGGAAAAAAACAAGAATGGCACGGATAGACGCGCCCCATAAACCACCACCGGTCACCCCCTTCTCATAACGTTTTTTGCCACCCAGCCATGCATACAAGCTACTTTTGCTCAGCAAATGCTCATAGTCACGAATCGAATAATGCAATAAACGATTTTTCAGCTTACTAACCTTACCCTGAGGGAATATCACTTTTTCATGGACAATATCATCGCTAAATCGTGCGCCTTCACGCCGGAACAGGCGGGTAACAAAGCGTGCACTGCGGCCATGATTTAATTGTTTGCCAAATGCGACCACCGCCCATTGCATTTTAAAAGCCACTTCATCAGCATCGCTATTGATAACAGCCTGAATCTCATCTGCCAGTGCAGGCGTTAAACGCTCATCGGCATCAATCGACAACACCCATTTACCACTCGCCTTATCCAGAGCACGTTGCTTTTGTTTGCCATAACCGGGCCAGTCTGTTTCAAAAACTATATCGGTATACTGCTTGCATATTTCAACGGTATTATCACTGCTGCCACTATCGAAAATAATGATTTCATCGGCGATCGATTTAACAGAGTCAAGGCAATCAGCAATTCTATCTTCTTCATTTTTGACGATAACAATAACGGAGAGATTCATAAACAGGGCAATATTCCAGAATTAATCAATTAAAATATATTCCGCACCACAATACGGGCATTTGGCACGACCGGTTTCTTCAACAGGAATGTATACTTGCGGATGCGAGTCCCATAAAGAGGCACCATTAAGCGGGCAATGCACGGGTAATATATCTCGTGTCACCTCAATGCGCGTATCCTGGTTTGGTATATCCAGACCTTCCTGTGTTGCTGTGTTTGGGTTAGGCATGCTTAATTTCCTGCAATCATAATTTTTCGTTTTTATTCAACAATCGTCAACCAGTCTGGATGTACATCCAGCCGCCCATGCACCAAATCAAAGTACATAGTTTGTAACTTTTCAGTAATCGGTCCACGTGAGCCATTACCAATGGTGTTGTCATCTATTTCACGTATCGGTGTGACTTCTGCAGCGGTACCGGTAAAAAACACTTCATCCGCAGCATACAATTCTTCAATTTTTATGATTTTCTCAACCACTTCAAAACCCTGTTCCTGCGCCAGGGTAATAATGGTTTTACGAGTAATGCCGTTGAGCGAGGCAGTCAATGTCGGCGTATACAGCACACCGTCTTTAATCATAAATATATTTTCACCGCTGCCCTCTGCCACATTGCCTTTGCTATCTAACAACAGGGCTTCATCGTAACCTTTGCTCATGGCTTCATCAAGCGCCAGCATAGAGTTAATGTAATTACCGTTGGCTTTGGCCAGGTACATGGCTGGATGTGAATCATTTTTTATAAAGGTGGATTTGCGAATGCGAATCCCATTGTCCAGGCTTTCCTGTCCCAGATACGCGCCCCACTCCCAGGCAGCAACGATGACGTGCACTTTCAGATTATCGGCGCGCAAACCCATGCCTTCCGAACCATAAAAACACATCGGGCGAATATAGGCTGACTGCAGGTTATTTTCTGCTACTGCTGCAAGTTGCGCCTTATTTAGCGTTTCTTTGTCAAACGGTATCGTCATATTCATCAGATCAGCCGATTCAAACAGGCGATCGGTATGTGCCTGCAAGCGAAAAATCGCTGTGCCCTGCTGCGTTTTATAGGCACGCACGCCTTCGAACACGCCCATGCCGTAATGTAATGTATGCGTTAAAACGTGGATTTTGGCATCACGCCAATTTACCATTTTACCGTCAAACCAGATTACGCCATCTCTATCGGCCATGG
>CAYQXD010000192.1:0-4801 GCA_964421315.1 uncultured Thiotrichaceae bacterium
AAATTATTTTTTAAATTTTTATTGCATGAATATTACTACAGTTTAGTGAATAGTGAATACCAAAAAGGCTATCTGTCATCTCTGTTGATAAGAAAGATCTTATGTCACGGTGGATCAAGATCCCTCCCTTTGATCGATGACAGTAAAAAATAAAAGTAGTGTTTTGCAGTTTTAATTTCACTATTCATTGCTTTACCGTTATTCTTCGCTTATGACCAATAAATACATAGAAAAAATTCTAACCGCCCGGGTTTACGATGTTGCTGTAGAAACACCGTTGGAACGGGCAAACACATTAAGCGTGCGTCAGCAAAATCAAGTGTTGCTTAAACGTGAAGACCTGCAAAGTGTTTTTTCATTTAAGTTGCGTGGTGCTTACAATTGCATCTATCAGTTAACACAGAACAAAGAAATTAACGGCGTGGTTGCGGCTTCTGCTGGTAATCATGCGCAGGGAGTGGCGCTGGCGGCGAAAAAGCTGGGTTTGAGCGCTGTCGTCGTTATGCCTAAAACCACGCCGGGCATTAAGGTGAATGCGGTTAAGTCCTATGGCGCAAAAGTTATCCTGATTGGCGACAATTATGACGAAGCCTGTGACTATGCAAGTGACTATGCTGTTAAGCAAAAAATGGAATTTATTCATCCCTTTGATGATGTTGATGTGATTGCCGGGCAGGGCACGGTTGGGCTTGAGCTTGTGCGTCAGCATGCCGATTTTATTGATGTTATTTTTGTACCGGTTGGTGGTGGCGGACTCATTGCCGGTATTGGTACCATTGTTAAATATTTAAGTCCGAAAACAAAGATTATTGGTGTGGAGCCGGCAGATGCTGCCTGCATGGCATTGGCATTTGAGAAAAAACGTCGTGTGGTGCTCAATCATGTTGGCATTTTTGCTGATGGTGTTGCGGTAAAGCAGGTGGGTAAAGAGACTTTTCGTGTGGCAAAACAATGTGTTGATCAGATATTGACGGTGACTACCGATGAGATTTGTGCGGCGATTAAAGATATTTTTGATGATACCCGCTCGATTGCAGAACCTGCCGGCGCGTTAGCAGTGGCGGGTTTGAAAAAATATGTTAGTAAGAAAAAGATCAGCGGCAAAACATTAATAGCGATTAACAGTGGTGCCAATATGAATTTTGATCGCCTGCGTCATGTCTCTGAACGTGCCGAAATTGGCGAGCAACGTGAAGCCCTGTTTGCGGTAACGATTCCCGAGCATCCGGGCAGTTTTAAAGCCTTTTGTCAAACTATTGGCAAGCGTGGTATTACTGAATTTAATTACCGTTATTCAGATGACAATAATGCCCAGGTCTTTGCTGGGGTGCAGTTACGCGATGGTTTGAATGAACGATTGGAATTAATCAAAAGGCTTAAAAACAAAAAATATCCAGTACTGGACATGACCGATAATGAAATGGCAAAAATGCATGTGCGCCATCTGGTGGGTGGTCGAGCGGCGTTAAAAAATGAGGTTTTGTATCGTTTTGAGTTTCCCGAGCGACCCGGAGCACTACTGGATTTTTTGAAAAAAATTGGTACGCGCTGGAATATCAGCCTGTTTCATTATCGAAATCACGGTGCGGCCTTTGGCCGTGTTCTGGTGGGTTTGCAGATACCTGAAGGTGAGGTTGAGCAATTAGTGCAGTATCTTGATACCCTGGCTTATCCGTATTGGGAAGAAACGGATAACCCTGCATATCAGTTGTTTTTGTCTTTGTAGCATTGCTGGCAATAGAATGGCAGCACTCGGTCATTAACTGAAGTTATAAGTTGTATGTTTTAAGTTATAAATTAAAAGCATTAAACCACGAATAGCGCTAAAAAAAACAAAAGCTTATTTTGACCACAGATAAGAAACTTAATATATACAACATACAACATACAACATACAACTTATAACTTCCGCAAAGTGTCGAAACCAGTCATTTCCGTCCTTTGGTTCGTAAACGGCACATCCTTGTGCCATTGCTCAAGTCTGACACTGTCCGTTAGATAAAATGCAGGCTTTTACAATGATTAATGTTTCACACACGGTAACATCGTTTTTCCGTGATGATGTATTCCAGCGGAATATCCCAGCGTTGAGTATTTAATTGCTCTACCTTTTGTATTTCATGTGCTAGCCCCACCAATGTCGGCTTTTTCCAGAAGCGTCGATGTTGCAGATAAGCTAATGTGCGATCATAAAATCCCCCTCCCATGCCCATGCGGTTGCCATGAGTATCAAAGGCAACCAGGGGCAATAGCAGTAAATCCAGTTGCCCGGCAGTTTTCCACTTTGATGGATGACATACCGGTTCGGCGATGTTGAAGCGGTTGAATTTTAAATGCTGACCTGCTTCATAGGGTGCAAAATAAAGGCTGTTTTTTAGTGGCGCGAGTATTGGTAAATAAATTTTTTTACCCAGCAAGCGGGCGTGGTCAATAAAAAGATAAGGGTCTATTTCGCCATCGTTAGCCAGATACAAAGCGATGTGTTGACTGCAACGCCAGATTTTTTCTTTTATTATGTTCTGATACAGTGCTTGAGCGTGCTGCAGTTGCACAGTGTTTGATAATAATCGGCGCTGGGCGCGTTTTAGTTGCCGGATGTCTGCGTTGTTGTGGTAATTGGCGTTTATATTGTCCGCAGTGTTATTGAGTATAGAATCATCTGGCATATGGACTATTTTTTAGATAAGCATGGCTCTGCCAGGGATGATTAGAGTAGTAGGTCTGCAAGCAACAGCGTTGCAGGCCTACAACGCATTTGTCATTATCAGGTTGACAGGGTGCTGACAATGAATTGTAACAGCAAATTAAGATGACACCTCCAGAGATGCCGTAGCAATACTGATAACCTTGAACCGGTAAGTTCAGGGGGGAATCAGCGATGAAACGTCAGGCTTCCCGACCAGCGGTAACGCACACAATTTCAGCAGTCCAATTCCCGGAGTCAGTATTTAAGGCTCAAGGGATATAGCAGCTAGCTTACGCACACCCCAGAGATGTCAAAAATGGTAGGATGTATTGTCTGTGTCTGAGCGGCTATTCAAGAATAGCCTACAGAGACACAGGTTACATCCAGAATTAATAGATATACCCTCTATTTTAAATAATGTACTACTTAAATCAACTGTATGTTACGCATAGAATCATTGATGCGCTGCGAAAGCGCATCCATACGTTGATTTAAATTTTCGTGCTCGGCAGTTAATGCTTCATTATGCAGGATTTCATGGCTCATATTCAGTGCAGCCATAATCGCAATGCGCTCAGAGCCAATAACGGAGCCCTGTTGTTTTATTTCACTGAGCTTGTCATTAAGCAGATTGGCCGAGGCTAGAAGGTTACTTTTTTCTTCTTCCGGGCAGGCGACGCGGTATTCTTTGTCCATAATAGTTATGGTTAAAGGCTCAGCCTTGTTTATAGTATGGCTCACGCGGATAATCTCTGTTTATTAGTCTTTTTACTGATGCTTTTAGTCAGAAGCAGTATGCTCAGGCTTTTTCCATCGAGCGCAAGCGGGTAATCATGGACTCTACCTGTACGCGAATTTTTTCTTTTTGTTCCACAAGAGTAGAGCGTTCAGAAGAGAGTCGTTGAAGCTGGGTACGAAGTTCTTTATTATCATTGCCCAGTTGTTGACAGAGTTCGAGTAGTTCACCTACCTGGCCTTCTAGTTTCGTTATTCTTGATATTGTGTCAGTCATGACTAATAGTAGGACGTGAAACGTCATAGGTCAAATACTATGGAGAATTTATTGTAACTACTCAGCTTGCCCCTAAAATATGCCATTATCGCTCCTGAGTGTCCTGCTCCTGCGAATTTAGTGCATCCATGCACGTCATCCGCGTTGAAAAATAGGGGGCTACGTAGTAGTAAACACGTGTAAACTTACAATTATGTGCATGGATGGACGGCCATGTTAGCGTTATGGCGCAAAGAGCCATGGATGGCGGTGCGATTTCCGCCTTGACGTGCATGGACGCACTAATTCCGTGAGGGCATGGATGCACAGGAGCGGTGAACTGACGTAGTTAGGGGTAATCTGAGCAGCTACAAATATTTAGCTACTCACTGAGTAGTTTCAATTTATCATTAGATTGTTTTAAACTGGCGTTTTCAATAGCCTTATTTGGTGCGTTTTGGTCATTATGCAAAGTTTTCCCGATATTTCACAACTAGAAGGTTTGTTATTTGATGTAGATGCCGCATTAGGTGCAACCGAATCACACGGTGCTTTATGTGGCATGTTATGCGCACAGGGAGCGACGGAAGCGGCACAGTGGATGTTGTATGTGCTTGGCGAACATGAAGAAAGTAGTAAAACACTACAGCAGGCAGGTAAAAAATTGCTGCAAATTCACCAGCTGTCTGTTGAGCAGATGAATGATAGCGATGCTGAATTTGAACTAATGCTGCCAGATGATGATGAACCACTGGAGGCTCGCGTTGAGGCATTAGGCACCTGGTGTCAGGGGTTTGTTTATGGCCTGGCTATCGGTGGTATAAAAGAAAGCACCGAACTACCAGAAGACAGCAAAGAGTTAATCAAAGATATTGTAGAAATCTCACGTGCCGGTTATGTGGTTGACGAAGAAGCCGAAATAGCGGTAATGGAAGAGAATGATGAGGAAGATGAAGTGGCTTATATGGAAGTCAGTGAATATGTGCGGATGGGCATATTGCTGATTTATGAGGAATTGCAGCCACTGCAATCTTCGCAGACGGTGCATTAAAAGAAATAAAAACTATTTTTCCGCAAATGAACGCGAATACACGCAAATTAAAAAAATTAAAGACGTTTTTATT
>CAYQXD010000193.1:0-4795 GCA_964421315.1 uncultured Thiotrichaceae bacterium
ATTTTCAAAGTTCTGGCCTTCTCTCGTTGCCAGTCGCGTTCTTTAATAGACGCTCGTTTATCATGCGCTTTTTTACCTTTGGCAAGCCCAATATCTATCTTCACCCGACCATTCTTTTTCCAGAACAGGGCGAGGGGGACCAGAGTGAATCCTTTACGCTCAATTTGACCGATTAAACGATCAATTTCGTGCCGGTGCATTAAAATTTTTCGCGCACGGGTAGGGTTGGCATGTATATGTGTGGAGGTTGTAATCAATGGCGTGATGGTGCCACCAATCCATTCCAGTTCACCATTTTTGGCAAAAATGTAGCTTTCATCAATTTGTGCTTTACCCGCGCGCAGGCTTTTAATTTCCCAGCCTTCGAGAACCAGACCTGCTTCAAAATTACTTTCAATGGTGTAATCAAAACGGGCTTTTCTGTTGCGCGCGATGGTATTGTCGTTGGATTTTTTCTTTGGTTTTTTAGCCATGGTTATATCGTGATTGTGGATTTGCAAGTATAGGGCAGATTCAACTGCCTGTCATTGCTTTAAAAACAGGCTTGCAAAAAAGGCAGATAGACTGGAATTGGTCATAAAGAGAAGTTGGAAGTTATCAGTTGGCAGTTAAAAACAAAGGCACTTAAAAGCCGCGATCTGCCTGGAAAAAACACTGGTTTTGCTTTTACTGCCAACTGATAACTGCAAACTGCAAACTTCTCTTAAGTGTCGTTTACGAACTGTCAGCTTAAATCAGAAATATTTTTTTAAAATAGCTTGAGTCGGTGCTATAAATTGTTGAGAATGTGTAGTGGCATATGGATGTGCTGTTTACGGACCAAAGGATGGAACAACAAAAAATCACCACAACATTTATGGCTGAACAACGCACTTCAATTCATGGTCAATGGACCAATCGAACCGTCTTTATACTGGCGGCAACCGGCTCGGCTGTCGGTTTGGGTAATATCTGGAAGTTTCCCTATATCGCAGGCGAAAATGGTGGCGGTACGTTTGTATTAGTTTATTTGTTGTGTATTGCTTTTATTGGTATTCCAGTCATGATGGCAGAAATCATGCTTGGCAGGCGTGGCAAACAAAGCCCGATCAATACCATGATTGCTTTAGCCAAAGAAGAAAAACGAAATGCTGGCTGGGTCTGGTTAGGCTGGATGGGTGTGGTTGCTGGCTTTTTAATTCTTTCTTATTACAGTGTTATTGCCGGTTGGGCGATGTCATACATTTTTCGAACCGCTGGTGGTGTGTTTGAGGGTGTTACCGCTGATGGGGTTAATAGCATATTTACCGCACTGGTGAGTGATCCTGAGCGTTTGCTCGCATGGCATACCCTGTTTATGGTAATGACCATGATTGTCGTCGCTCGCGGGGTAAAAAACGGTATCGAAAAAGCGGTGACCTTTTTGATGCCAGCGTTATTTATCCTGCTTATCGTTATTGTTATTTATGCATCAACAACGGGTCATTTTATGGAGGGTGTGCGATTTTTATTTACCCTGGGACCGATTGATGGCAAAGGTGTTCTTATTGCCATGGGGCATGCCTTCTTTACCTTAAGTTTGGGTATGGGTGCCATTATGGTTTATGGCTCTTATTTGTCGCGTAAACATTCAATTGTGCAGGCTTCTATCCTCATTGCACTGACCGATACGCTGGTTGCCCTGCTTGCCGGCATGGCTATTTTCCCCATTGTTTTTGCCAATGGTCTGGAACCTGGCGCAGGTCCCGGACTGATTTTCCAGACCTTACCGATTGCTTTTGGCCACATGCAGGGCGGAACCCTGGTTGGTGTGCTTTTCTTCATCTTGCTGGTATTTGCTGCCTGGACATCGGCGATTTCGCTGATTGAGCCTGCTATTGCTTATCTGGTTGAAAACAAGGGTTTAACTCGTATTTATGCAGCGGTATTGATTGGTGTGTTCACCTGGTTTGTTGGTCTGGGTACAGTATTCTCTTTCAATATATGGAAAGAGAAAACCTTGACGATTCCCTATTTGTTCGAGAATTTAACATTTTTTGATACTCTGGATTATTTGACAGCAAATATTATGCTGCCGTTGGGCGGTTTGTTTATTGCTATATTTGCGGCCTGGATCATGCGTAAACAATCAACCAGAGATGAACTGAAGACATCCCCGATGGTATATAATATCTGGCGATTTTTGGTTCGTTTTGTTACTCCGTTGGCGGTTATTGTTGTATTCCTAAAGGCTGTTGGGGCGATTTAATTAGTAATTACTAATTACGAATTACCAATTATTCGTTGGTGTTGCTCATTCATTGCCAATAAATAGACAAGTTGTCACGTAACGAAAAATAAGTGACAATGAACGAGAAACAACAAATTAAAGACAAAAAGAACAAATACACGCACAACACCAAAAAAATTAGTAATTCGTAATTCGTAATTCGTAATTAATTTTATGGCACATATCAAACGTAACGCACTGGTGCATTATTCACCGGCAGAAATGTATCAACTGGTCAATAATGTTGCTGACTATGCTTCATTTTTGCCCTGGTGTCGTTCATCTAGTGTTAAAAGTGAAAGCGAGACAGAAATGATTGCCTGTGTTGAAATTGCTAAAGGTGTGCTAAATAAAACCTTTACCACCCACAATATGCTGCAAAAAGATAAACGCATCGCATTGCAGTTAGTTGATGGCCCTTTTAAAAAGTTAAACGGTTTTTGGCAGTTTGATGCGCTTAAAACAGAAAATGCCTGCAAGGTACATCTTGAACTTAATTTTGAATTTGATAACGCGCTGATGTCGATTGCGGCTAAACCGATATTTACTCAGATAGCCAACTCATTGGTTGATTCGTTTTGTAAACGTGCAGTTGAAGTTTATGGCGAGCGCGGGTAGCCAGAATTCTAGAATCATGACCATAAAAAGCACATGACCATAAAAAGCATCACGGAAAGTACGGCTAGTAAAAGTACAGCGGCAAAAAGTATTAATGTCGAAGTGGCACACGCTACGCCGAAAAAACAAATTATCCGCACTGTCAATGTCAATACAGGTACTACCATCGGTGCGGCGATTGTCCAGTCTGGCATTATGATGGATTTTCCTGAGCTTGAACTTGAAGATGCCAAAGTTGGACTATTCGGCAAAGCAGTGGCAATGACAACTGTGTTATCGGACGGTGACCGTGTCGAAATTTATCGACCGTTAATTGCTGACCCCAAAGAGGTCAGGCGAAAACGTGCAGCGGCTAAAAAGCAGTGAAAAATTAAAAATGAAAAGTGAAAAATATAAAAACAGCATCATACTGTGCATAAGGTGGTATAGTTGACGGATAGTGTTTTAAATTACCTCAGTTTAAATATCTTCTCATACACACTTGCATAACAAAGAAAAATTTTTCATTTTTCATTTTTCACTTTTCATTAATACGTAGAGCCTACGGCTCAACGTATTCAGAGTCATCAATCCTCACCAACACTTCATCTTCAAAATACAGCGTTAATAAAGATTTTCTTTCAAATCCTTTATTTGGGATAAAGCGGTAAATATAATCCCAGCGCTGAGGATGAAACGGATCAGATAACATCGGTGAGCCCATGATTTTTCGTACTTCAGATTTTGTCATGCCAATTTTGATGTCTTCCAGTTGTTCCAGTTTGACCGTGTTTCCCTGCTGTAAATCAAGCTTATGTGGTTCGGGTAACCATGAAGCGCAACTCGTGAGCAAGGACGTGAGTAACGCGCTGGCGAGCAGTGTAGAGCAGTGGCACAGGGATGTGCCGTTTACGAACCTAAGGATGGAGAAAAAAGAGGTGATTTTAAAGATTATTTTCATATATTTCAAAATGAGAGTGCTTCTCAGTATTGTAAGTGTGCTTAAATAGGGGTATCTGTTAGTATTGTTTTCAAGTAGGCAGAAATATTATCGCATATGACTAGTGTCTCGTAAATTATAAAGTGTCGCAAGATTGCGCAGTAATTTGGCGTGCCAACAAGGCGCGACTGACGGCGCATAGCACCGCTATGTAACAGAAATTGCAACGCAGTTGGCGCGTTAAATAACAAGCAAGATGCGGCACTTTATGTTTTACGAGGCACTACAACAATCAGTAGAAAGTTTATGGAATCAAGTGATTTAAAAAAAGCAGGCCTAAAAGTGACACTCCCCAGAATGAAGATTCTGGAATTTCTGGAAGTGTCCGAAGTGCGACATCAGAGTGCCGAGGACATCTATCGTGCATTACTGGATGATGGTGAAGAAATCGGTTTAGCAACAGTGTATCGCGTATTAACTCAGTTTGAAGCTGCAGGACTGGTAGAGCGTCATCATTTTGAAAGTGGTCAGGCGGTATTTGAACTCTCTGAAAAAGGTCATCACGACCATATCGTTTGTGTCTCTTGCGGCAAGGTAGAAGAGTTCTGTGACGAGATGATAGAAAATCGTCAGAAAGAAGTCGCTGCAGAAAAGGGTTATGAGGTTACTGATCACAGCCTGACCTTGTATGGAAAGTGCCCAGCCTGCAGGAAATCCTGACTGGTATAATCTGTACCAGTCCGGGTTTTTTATCTGACAGACAGCGTTAGATACGGAATGTCTGGTTTCGACACTAAGCGGACGGTGAAGAGCTTAAAAACATTGAGTCCGCGAAGCACGCAAAAGACGCGAAAAAAGCGCAAAGAAAATATTTTATTTTTTTAGCTTATTTGTTCCTACGCTCTGCATGGGAACGAATAAGCAAATCTATTATTGCTTTTGCTTTTTTTGCGTCTTTTGCGTGTTTCGCGGACCAAAAGATTTTGATTTTCAACGCCCGCTAATGACCG
>CAYQXD010000194.1:0-2120 GCA_964421315.1 uncultured Thiotrichaceae bacterium
AAATTGTTATACCAGATGCCGAGTAATGCCAGAATAACCGGCATATTTTTTTCAATCGGTGCAGATTTAAAGTGCATATCCATGGCGTGCGCACCATCGAGAAAATCCTCAAAATGATCCATGCCCAGGTAAAGCGCAATCGGTAAACCAATCGCAGACCACAGCGAATATCGCCCACCCACCCAGTCCCAGAACTCAAACATGTTCTCTTCTAATATGCCAAATTCGGCAGCAGCCTGTTTGTTGGCAGTGACAGCTACAAAATGACGGGCGACGGCTTTTTCATTACCGGTTAACTCAACAAACCACTGGCGTGCACTTTGTGCGTTTAACAATGTTTCCTGGGTGGTAAAGGTTTTTGATGAAACAATGAATAAGGTCGATTCCGGCTCAACAAATTTTAGAATTTCGGTCAAATGCGTAGGATCAACATTCGATACAAAGTGTACATTCATGCCACGCTGGGCAAACGGCTTCATTGAATCACAAACCACATGCGGGCCTAAATCGGAGCCGCCGATGCCAATGTTGACGATATCTTTGTATAAATGCCCACTATAACCACGCAAATTACCACTGCGTACACGTTCTGTAAAATAACGCATCTGTGCCAGCACACGGTTTATTTTTGGCATCACGTTTTCACCATCAACATAAACTGGTTTATTACTGCGATTTCTCAGCGCGGTATGTAATACCGGACGAAATTCAGAAGTATTAATGGACTCACCAGAAAACATCTGATCACGCCAGCGTTCAACGCCAGTTTCCCGTGCCAGCTCACACAATAATCGAAAGCTTTCATCGTTGATGCGGTTTTTTGAAAAATCCAGCAGAATGTCATCCATCTGCGCGCTGAATTTTTTGAATCGCCCCCCTGACAGCTCGTCATCCTGCTCAAACAAATCACGCATATGAACATCTTTCATCTGCTCAAAATGCACTGCGAGTGCCTTCCAGGAGGCAAGTTCTGTTAATTTCGACATAATATCTTTTCCAGGTGTTCCCTGTGTTTTATCATGTTTTATTCATCGTTGCATAGGTATATACAATGATTAATAAACACTAAAAAATATTTTTCCACAGATGAACACATATTGCTATGCAATTCAAAAGCCTATGACGAGAAAAGGCGCTATCCAGCTTACCAACTCACCATGAGTGTCAGCAAATCCTTAAATACGCTATAATTACGAACTTTGTATCATAGACTGCAATAGCATTCGCCCACTATAGCTTATGAATAACACCTTAGATTCACTCTCATTCCAGTCGGAAATTCTCACTTCTGAAAACAAACAAGCTGGTAATAAACAGGTCACAGCAAAACCAGACAATAAACTGGCGGGGTTATTAAATACCGCAAGCACAGACAAACAACTGCGTTCAAGAGTAAAACTGTTTGGTAATCTGCTGGGCAATGTACTGTTAGCCAATGCCGGAGCCAAGGTTTACGATGCGGTCGAAAAACTGCGCGTAGGCTTCATCGCCTTGCACAAACAAGAGGGGCACAAACAAGAAGACAGTCAAAAAAGACAACGTTTAATGGCACTAATCGAGTCGCTGGATGAAGACACCCTGTCTCAGGTGGTGCGGGCATTCAGCACCTATTTCAGCCTGGTCAATGTGGCGGAAGAAGCCTCTCAGTTACAACTTCGCCGCCGAAAATTGCGCAAAGCTGGTGAATTATGGATTGGCTCCTTCGATTGCGCTATACGCGCTTTTATCGACATGGGCATGTCAGCCGAGCGCATGCAAACACTGCTTGACCGGCTAGCTTATATTCCGGTTATCACCGCACACCCCACTGAAGCCAAGCGCCGAAGCATCTTATATGCACTGCGCCGTATCTTTTTGACCAATGAAAAACTCAACGATACCCGCCTGGGTAAGGCACAACGCCAAAAGGTAATCAATGAGTTAGAAACACAGATTCATATTTTATGGCGCACCAATGAGGTAAGAGAGACTCGACCACAGGTGCGTGATGAAATTAAAAATGGCATCTATTATTTTAAAGAAAGTTTATTTGATGCCGTGCCAGTGGTTTATCGCAATCTGGAAGAAAAAATACACGAACAGTACCCGAACGCAAAAATTACCGTACCCAGCTTTCTGAA
>CAYQXD010000194.1:2220-4752 GCA_964421315.1 uncultured Thiotrichaceae bacterium
TATCAAAGAAAGCTGGCATTCATGCGTTATCGCATAAAACAAAACCTGGCTAAAACCCGCGCATTAATTGCCGATTCCAGTGCCAATATCAGCCAATACGGGCACGCTTATACTACCGAAGACGAGTTTCTGCAGGATCTAATCCTGATTCGTGAATCATTGAGCAGTCACGGTGACCAGAAAATTGCCGACATTGCACTTACCGATCTGATTCGCCTGGTTGAATCCTTTGGTTTTTACCTGATGCATCTGGATGTGCGCCAGGAATCCACCCGCCACACCGAAGCGGTCGCTGAAATTCTAAAACTGAGTAATAAACAAGGCAACCCACAAAGCGACCCACAAAGCAACTATATGGCACTGGATGAAAGTAAACGCATCGAATTACTGTCCGAGCTTATTCATAATCAGTGCCATGACATCAGCTTTGATGAATCATCACTAAATGAAAGCAATAAAGAAACCCTTGAGGTCTTTAAAGTCATCGAAAAGATGTATGATGAAATCAGCCCACGGGCTTTTGGTGAATACGTTATCTCAATGACACATGAAGCCAGTCACATACTGGAAGTGATGCTGTTGGCCACACTGGTGGGTCTGGTTGGCAAACATCAAGGTGACAAGCAGCAGGAGCAGTGGTTCTGTAAAATCCGCATTTCACCGCTGTTTGAAACCATTGAGGATCTAAATAATATCGAACCGGTGCTGGCACGGTTATTCGATGACGAAACCTACAAAATCCTGCTACAGGCATCTGGCAACATGCAGGAAGTGATGCTGGGTTATTCTGACTCCTGTAAAGACGGCGGCATACTGGCATCATCCTGGCAATTATTTGAAGCCCAGCAGAAAGTTATTCGACTGGCAGATTCTCACCAAATAGATTGCCGTTTATTCCATGGCCGTGGCGGCACTATTGGTCGCGGCGGCGGCCCTACCCACGAATCCATACTTTCACAACCCGAAGGGACGGTACATGGCCAGATAAAATTTACCGAACAGGGTGAAGTTTTATCCAATAAATACAGCAATTCAGAGACTGCCGTTTATGAATTAACGCTTGGTGTCACCGGTTTAATGCTGGCCAGCCGTTATCAGCTTATGCCTGGCGAATCAACCGCAAGCGAAGAGAATATAGCCATCATGCGTGAGATTATGGCTTACGGTGAAGATAGTTATCGACAGCTAACCGACCATTCTGACGGTTTCCTCGATTATTTTTATGAAGCCACACCGGTCAGTGAGATTGCCCTGATGAATATAGGCTCTCGCCCGTCACACCGTAAAAAAGGCGACCGCTCCAAATCATCAGTACGCGCTATTGGCTGGGTATTTGGCTGGGCACAGGCAAGACAAACCCTGCCTGCCTGGTACGGTATCGGCACAGCGTTACAACAATGGATAGGCGATGACGACTCTGACAGCGATTCTGATAACAGCGGTACTCGCCTTGAAAAATTACGCGAGATGTACCAGAACTGGCCTTATTTCAAAGCCCTGCTAAGCAACACTGAAATGGCTTTATATAAAGCAGATATGCGTACCGCAAAAGAATATTCTGAACTGTGTGTTTCTGCCGATACCGGTCAACGTATCTATGGAATGATAAAAGATGAGCACGACCGCACACTGGAAATAACACTATTAGTAGCAAATATGGTGCACTTGCTGGATGACATCCCGCCGTTAGCATTATCATTAATGCGGCGCGACCCTTATCTTGATCCGCTAAACCACATACAGATCAAACTGTTGAAACGTTACCGTGATGAATCACTGGACAAAGAAGAGCGTGAAAAGTGGCTAAATCCCTTATTGCGCAGCATTAATGCCATTGCTGCGGGAATGCGTAATACTGGTTAGTCAAACCAGTATTACGCATCATTTTATGATATAAATCAATTGTTTTGTATCCATCGCCACTATCATGTGGCGATGGATACAATAACGATAATTATAAGCGGCGCACTTGCCCTTTTGCTTTTAGGCTTTATGTTACGCCTGTTTTTTACCATTGCGTTCAATCTTATCAATGGTCGAAAATTTCACCATTCACTGGAAAAACAGTTTAACCAGTTACGCCTGAGCAATATGTTAACCGCGCTGGATATCAACAAAACCCGCTATATCCATCAAACCAGCGTGAAAGATATTCATAAGCAGATGAATAGCTGCTCGACCTGCAAAAACACAGATATTTGTGATGAAAAACTGGCAGCCACGGATATTGATATCACTGAAATCGCATTTTGCAAAAATGAGTCCGATCTTAAAATAATAAAGCAGAGTCAGTCCGCGAATAACACAAAAGACGCAAAAATTTAAAATTAAAAAGCGCCCCATCTTAAGCGTAGCGAAAGACCTGCTTCTATATGGAAAGCCACATAAAAAACAATTGACAGAATAATCGTGAATGTATTTAGCGTTTCTTTGCGTCTTTTGCGTTATTCGCGGAGTAGTGGCTCACGGAAGTGCCGTTTACGAACCAGCAGTAGCACATGGATGTGCTGTTATGTCCATGGATGGACGGTA
>CAYQXD010000195.1:0-4721 GCA_964421315.1 uncultured Thiotrichaceae bacterium
AAAAAGAAACCGGGGCCGAAGAAGGTGATAGATGATGATTAAGTATTGTGTCCCCCAAATCCCTATCTGATGAAGATTTATCAGTATCCGGATTTGATGTCCTCCTGCAAAAGCTTATATAACAGATGGCTTGTGAGTGGCAAGTATCGCTGGCATCATTTTTGTGGGATGTGTTGATGGTTTCAGGCGTGGTTGGAGAATTTGAAATCGAAATGAAAATCATGTGCAGTGGCAAATAAAACACTTTAACATTGCAAATTAGAACCATAAAATCTAATATGTAAGGATGATAAAGCGAAGTTTGCAACAAGAATTAATTAAAGCACTGCAAAATATGCCTGTTGTTGCTTTGTTAGGGGCAAGGCAGGTAGGGAAAACAACACTGGCATTGTCTATCTCCCCGTTAATCGGCAAAGAGACCGCCTATCTGGATTTAGAGCTGGATTCAGATTTAGCAAAATTAACTGATACAGAGGCTTATTTACGGCGTTTCGAAAACAAATTATTGATTATAGACGAGGTGCAGAGGCAACCTGATCTGTTTAGATTGTTGCGTGGTCTGGTGGATGCTCGTAAAAGAGCGGGTGAAAAAACCGCTCAGTTTCTTTTGCTTGGTTCTGCATCGCGTGATCTTATTCAACATTCATCAGAAACACTTGCAGGACGAATACGATTTCTGGAATTAAGTCCTTTTTCTATTTTGGAACTATTTCAGGAAAATAATTCCGTCGATATGGAAACGCATTGGTTGCGCGGTGGTTTTCCTGACAGCTATCTAGCCTCATCAGATGATGAAAGTTGGGCCTGGCGAAGTGATTTTATTTCATCTTATGTAGAAAGGGATATACCACTGATGGGTCCACATATCAGTGCAACAACGATGCGCCGACTTTGGTCTATGTTGGCACACAATAATACCAGCCAGGTTAATTATTCAAAACTGGGTGAAAGTTTAGGCTTTAGCTACAAAACAATTAAAAGCTATATTGATACGTTGACTGATTTTTATATGTTGCGACAGCTACAACCCTGGTCAGGTAATACTAAAAAGCGATTGGTCAAGGCACCGAAATTATATCTTCGTGACAGCGGTCTTGCGCATCGTTTTTTAACGATACCGGATTTTGAAAACTTGTTAGGGCATCCTGCCATTGGTGCAAGCTGGGAAGCTTATGTGGTAGAGAATATTTTAAATCAGCTACTAGATAAATGGCGATACAGTTTTTATCGAACATCTGCAAAGGCTGAAATTGACCTGGTTCTAGAAGGGCCTGATAAGCAGGTTTGGGCGATAGAGATCAAGCGTTCACTAGCGCCCACCGTATCGAAAGGCTTTTATTATGCCTGTGATGATATAAAGGCGACGCATAAATTTGTTATCTATCCTGGTAATGATGCCTTTCCTTTGTCCAATGGTGTTGAAGTTATGGGTTTGCTAGCATTTGTACAAATGGGTTCCGGTATTTTATTTCATGATTAAACCAGAATGAGTAAGCGTTTATTATTTATTGTTAATGTAGACTGGTTTTTTATCTCACACAGGCTTCCAATAGCAATAAAGGCAATGCAACAAGGCTATGAGGTACATTTGCTGTGCGCCATTACGGATAAAGCTGAATACCTTAGAAATCCTGGTCTAATCGTTCATCCGCTTTCATTCTCTCGTAGCGGTAAAAAATATTTTCAATGAAGTCACCAGTATTGTTAATCTTTATAGGCAGATCAAAAATATAAATCCGGATGTGCTTCATCTGGTAACGATAAAACCGGTGCTTTATGGTGGCATCGCTGCTCGACTCCTTAATGTTCCTGCGGTGGTGTCAGCCATTTCCGGGCTAGGTTTTCTGTTTGTAAAAAGATCAGGCTTACGCGTACACATGCTGCGATATGCCGTGTTATTTTTGTATCGTCTCGCCATGAGGCACCCTAATCAGCAGGTGATTTTTCAGAACCCGACTGACAGGGATGCGCTGGTTAATGCGGGTGGGGTTGGTAAAGATAAAACTCGGCTGATTCGGGGTTCAGGTGTTGATCTTCGGGATTATCCTGTGAATCCTGAGCCTGACGGTATCCCCGTTGTTGTAATGGCATCAAGATTGTTAAAAGATAAGGGTGTTTATGAATTTGTTGGTGCAGCAAGGCTGCTTCAATCGCAGGGTATCGCTGCACACTTCCAGTTAATTGGTGAGCCTGACCCGGAAAATCCGGAAAGTATTACCACCGAGGAAGTTCGAGCATGGAAGAAAGAGGGCATTGTGGACTGCCTGGGTTTTCGTGTCGATATCGCAGGGTTGTTTTCTCAGGCTCATATTGTTGCTTTGCCGTCATATTATGGTGAGGGTTTGCCCAAGGTTTTAATTGAAGCTGCGGCCTGCGGGCGAGCGGTGGTGACGACAGATATGCCGGGCTGCCGTGATGCCATCGAGCCGGATGTGTCCGGGCTTCTGGTGCCTGCACGTGATGCTGATGCGCTGGCACAAGCGATAACTTGTTTGATTGAGGACGCCCCCCTCCGTCAACAAATGGGAAAATCAGGTCGTGATTTGGCTGAACGTGAGTTTAGCATTGAAAAAGTGATCGCCACGCACCTTGAAATATACCGCCAACTATTGGAAAAAGCCTAAAATTATTATGAAGGGTTGTTTAACTGTATGTCATTAGATAAGCCTCGCGTGCTGATTACCGGTGCCACAGGTTTTGTTGGTAGTCAATTGTGTGAAACTGCGTCTCAGAATGGCTGGTCTGTCCAGAGAGTGCTTAGGCGATCCGGTGTATTGGATGGCGTGGTTGTCGGAGATATTGAGCCGGATACCGATTGGTTGCAGGCATTGGTGGACATTGATGTTGTCGTCCACCTGGCCGCTCGTGTCCACATTATGAATGATGATTCCTCAGACCCATTGGCTGAGTTTCGTAAAGTCAACACAGATGGAACTTTAAACCTGGCTCGCCAGGCTGCTGAGTCAGGTGTTAAGCGATTTATTTATTTAAGCTCAATAAAGGTCAATGGCGAAATCACCGAAACAGGACAAAGCTTTGTGCCAGATGATACATTTGTGCCAGATGATCCTTATGGTTTATCGAAATATGAAGCAGAGCAGGGCTTGTTAGCTTTAGCAAAAGAAACAAATATGGAGGTAGTGATTATTCGTCCCCCTCTGGTTTACGGCCCTGGCGTAAAAGCGAATTTTCATTCCATGATGAGGTGGATTTATAAAGGTGTGCCATTACCTTTCGGGGCTGTTTACAACCAACGCTCTTTAGTGGCTTTAGATAATCTGGTGAGTTTCATTATTCATTGTATTGACCACCCCAAAGCTGCAAATGGAGTGTTTTTAATTTCCGATGGTGAAGATGTCTCCACCACCGAGCTTTTGCAAAAAGTGGCAAAAGCCTTCGATAAAAAGGCTGTTTTACTCCCTGTGCCTGTCAGTTTAATGAAGTTTGTCGCTAGGTTACTGGGAAAAGCTGATGTGGCTAATCGTTTATTTGGATCATTACAGGTGGATAGCTCCAAAGCGCGTGATTTATTAGGCTGGAAGCCTGTTATTACAATGGATGGTCAGTTGAAAAAAACAGCAGAAGTGTATTTGCAAGAAAAACAGCCATGATTAAGACACTTCCCATTTTGGCTGTTATGCCATGCCTAAATGCAGGGCATCCATAGCTAATAAATAATTATCTGGTCAATTTTCATACAAAAAAAGCACCTTGATTATTGTCATTAGTCCAGTCATAATGTATTTTCTTACTATTGGTCTTACCGAGATATAAATGTATGTTAGCAACGACAGTAAAGCTATCAAGTAAAGGGCAGGTCGTAATTCCAAAGCAGGTGCGTGATTCATTTCATTGGGCTGCAGGAGTAGAGCTTACTTTATTGGCAACGGAACATGGAGTGATGTTGCAAACAAAGCCAGATGAAGAGAAAAAGCAAGTAGCAAAATCTTTAAGAGGCATGTTGCAGCACAAAGGTAAAACTATACCAACAGAGCAATTATGCAAACCAGTGGATTATGATAAATGATAGCTTTTGATACAAATCTGCTAGTACGTCTTGCGGTTAATGATAATCAAGAACAAGCTGAAATTGCTGAAGAGTTATTAAATTCAAATGAAGTTTTTGTTTCTCGAACTGTGCTTTTAGAAACAGAGTGGGTATTACGTTCAATTTATAAAAAGTCACACGCTGAAATTACCGCTTATTTTGAAAGTGCATTAATGACAAAAAACTTGAATGTAGAAAACTCTCTTGAAGTGACTCATGCACTTAGGTGGTATAAATTAGGTGCTGATTTTGCAGATGCGATACATCTTTGTATTTGCGGTGAAAATACACTCCACACCTTTGATGCCAGGTTTTGTAAATCTGCGAAGGATTTAAATATTACACCAGAATTTAGAGTGTTATGGTAAGCGATCAAACAATGGGCTTACAAACGAAAAAACAGCAGATTATCTTGAGAGAAAAAGGACTTTCTTAGCGTGTTTGATTGTAGTTCTGCTAATGTCTAAATATTAACGTGCTGTTGGTTTAATATGGCTGAAGTGACATTAGATATAAAGCAATGCGGTAATAATTTAGGGGTGCGTTTACCGGCCACAATAGCCAGGGATGCACATATACATGTTCATCAGCGAGTTAAAATTTCTGTCATTAATAAGCGGAAATTCTGGGGACACAATACTTAGTGCGGCCGAGCAAGGTCATATATTCAAAT
>CAYQXD010000196.1:0-4704 GCA_964421315.1 uncultured Thiotrichaceae bacterium
AGTGAATAGTGAATAGTGAATAGTGAATAGTGAATAGTGAATAGTGAATAGTGAGTACCCAAAAGAACAGTTGTCATCTCGACCAGCGGGAGAGATCTTATACAGCGGTGGCAAAAGATCTCTCCCGCTGGTCGAGATGACAATCGGCTCGTTGGGGTAAATGTTTTTTATGAACCCCCGACAAACCACCAAAGTGTCCTGTTGGGGTTCGTGACTTACCCCAATCTACAGGTCTTTTTAAATTTTTACGGAGAAGAAGGCGGTGCGCTGCCGTATTTATCCGGGTCGATGGTGGTTGCAACGTCTGAAAAATCATTGTAATCAATAATACGCTGGATGTTGGCAGCAAGATCAGTCAGTTCCAGTTTTTGATAAGAGAGCAACATTATATCCAGTGCGCGTTTTGTCCAGATGGTATTCGGGAAACGCTCTATCACTGCTTTCGCACGTTTGGCAGCAGAAAGCCATGATTTGCGTTCTATATAAAATTCAGCAACAAGGATTTCTTTGTGTGCCAGTTGATTGCGCAAATAAATCATACGCTGATATGCATCACCAGCATATAGGCTGTCTGGAAAACGGCGCACCAGTGTGGCGAAATCGTTAAATGCCTGCTCCAGTACCGCCGGATCATGTTTTGATGGCTGGCGTGGAAACCAGGCATCGAGTAATCCCTGGCCGCGATTGAAATTAATCAGGCCTTTTAGGTAATACACATAATCCATGTGCGGGTCACGCGGATGCAGGCGGGCAAAACGTTCCACCGCGCTGGTGGCCTGATCAAGTTCTTCAAACTTGTAATAAGCATAGGCGATTTCCAGTTGCGCCTGTTTTGCATAGGGGTCAAAAGGGTAGCGAGCCTCCAGCGATTCCAGATGTTTTACTGCGCCCTCAAATTCAGCCGCTTTAATTGATGATTGTGCTTCATCATAAAGCTCTTTAGCCGTATAAGCTGCGGTTTCATCTTTGTCAGCACCGGCGCAGGCAAATAGAATAGTGGAAATAAATATAAGTAATAAGGGTTTCACGTTAGAGATTCTTAGAGTAATAGTAATTAACCAGCGTAGTGCACCAATCAGGATGCATTTGTTATTTTAAATCACACTGAATAGTTACGAGTAATAAACAATATGGTTAGAATGACACATTATAACGAAGTTCACACGTGAGAGAGTATGTCTGAAGCACCAATAATTAAAGTTTTAAGCGAAAACCACGCCGGTAAACGCCTGGATGTGGTGCTGGCCACACTGTTTCCTGAATATTCGCGCAGTCGTCTGAAAATCTGGATAGAGCAGGGGCAGGTGCTGGTGAACGGCAAAATCGCAAAGCCGAAAACCAGGATGTTGGGTGATGAGGAGCTACAACTATCCGTGCAAAGTATCGAGTCGACACAAAAATGTGTTGCCGAATTTATTCCGCTAGATATTATTTACCAGGACGAAGCCATTATTGTGGTTAATAAACCGGCAGGCATGGTGGTGCATCCTGCGGCAGGGCACTATTCCGGTACTCTGCAAAATGCGCTGTTGCATTTTGATCAGGCACTTGAAGCTATTCCACGCGCGGGTATTGTGCATCGACTGGATAAAGACACCACTGGCTTAATGGTGGTTGCGCGTAATCTCAGCGCCCATAAATATCTGGTTGATCAAATTCAGCAACATGAGATAGTTCGCCAATATCAGGCGCTGGTGTATGGCGTGATGACAGGTGGTGGCAGGGTAGATCAGCCTATTGGGCGACATCCTCGTGATCGCATAAAAATGGCAGTAAGAGAAAATGGCCGTGAAGCGATTACCCACTACCGTTTATTACAACGCTTTCGTGAACACAGTCATCTTAAAGTGCAACTGGAAACCGGGCGTACCCATCAGATACGAGTACACATGAGTTATTTGCGCCATGCCATTGTCGGTGATCCGGTTTACGCTGGCCGCCATCGTAATCCTGCGGGAGCCACGCATGAGCTGTTAACTTTTTTGCAGGGTTTTAAACGTCAGGCACTGCACGCATGGCAATTAAGTTTTGTTCATCCTGAATCTGCACAGGAGGTTTCGTTTGAAGCACCACTGCCTGATGATATGCAGCAATTAATCAATTTGTTGCAGGCTGATTTGCAAACACATGAGCACTAAGTCTTCATACCTTGTGGCAAGTTGGTCAGAGGGTAAACCGCCTAATGTACAGGCTATAACAACACTAAGAGCAGTGCCACATGGATGTGGCGGTTACGAACCAGTAGTGGCACATGGATGTGCCGTTAACGAACCAAAGGATGGAGTGGATGGAGCGGGAGGCACCAGTGCTGGTGATTTTTCTGCCGATTTTGCTACATTCAATCTTGCCATGCATGTGGGTGATGATTTGCAGGCAGTAAAAATCAACCGCGAGAAGCTGTGCTCAGAATTAGCCTTACCTGCAGAGCCTGTTTGGCTGGAGCAGGTACATAGCAACAAAGTGATAAACATTGACGAATTAGCTATTGTTAAAACATCTACAACCGGTGTAATACAGGCGGATGCCAGCGTTACTCGTAACAAGGGTTCTGTCTGTACTGTGATGACAGCTGATTGTTTGCCGGTTTTTTTCTGTAATCAAAATGGGTGTGAAGTTGCGATAGCCCATGCTGGCTGGCGTGGTTTACATGCGGGTATTATCAGCAATACTGTCAAGGCGATGCGTTCTTCTGCAGATGAAATACTGGTGAGTCTTGGTCCCGCCATCGGGCCGCAGGCATTCGAAGTTGGTGATGAGGTTTTTGCAGCCTTCGTGGCTAAAAACAGCATAAATAATTTAGCCTTTGTGGCAACTACAAAAGGGCGTTATTTATGTGACATCTATCAATTAGCCCGTATTGAATTGCAGGCGCTGGGTATTAGAAATATCGCGGGTGGTGATTTTTGTACTTACCGTGAAAATCAACACTTTTATTCTTTTCGCCGTCAGCAAAAAACCGGCCGTATGGCGAGTTTAATCTGGTTTGATTGATCTCCAGGATGGAGTAGTGCCACATGGATGTGGCGTTCACGAACCAAAGGACGGATATTGTAACATTTTGTATTTCCTGTGCTATAACATGTTTCATGTCTGGATGGATTCTGCATAACGACTCTGAAATAGCGGGGTCTAATTAATTTTTAAAAATAACCAGGTTTTATGATAGCTGGAGTTTTATATATGATGGTGTTTTTCAGACGATCTGCTTTAAATAGTTTATGTCATAGTTTTTGCCTTATTGTTTTGCTGAGTGCATCCAATGTCCAGGCCAGTGAAGATGACTATTTAAAAATGCTGGAAAGTGAAGCGGAAGATGTAACGCTTGATCAAAGTGGGCAACTTAAAGATACACAACAAATAAGTGATGATGATTCTGGCATAACAAAAACAGACTGGAACTGGGAAGGCAATTTAGAGGGTGATGTGCTGCCTCAGGGGTTGGCTCAGAATGAATTTGCCACGCTTCTTAAGCAGCATTTTTATGGCACTTTTGTTTTTTATCGTAAATTAAACTCGGTTGATCAAAATACTGTTTATTATCATTATACAAAAGCCACACCTGCTGAGCTTGAAATCATTCGTCAAGATATTTTGAACCATTTGAGGCAATAATAGAGAGGCATTATGAAAAAATCATTAACCAGTATTATTATGGCGGCAGGAGTTGCCGTCGCTGTTATGTCATTTAACCTGCAAGCGAGAGATGTAGCCGTAAAAATCACCAAGGATAAAAGCTACAGTACCGTCCATGATGGCAAGGAGCTGATAAAAATCTCCCGCATCCAGGATACCTCTCACGTAATTGATGGTTCTTTTGCGAAAACATCTCGACCCTGCCCGCCATTTTGTATTACCCCTTTAAGTGTCGATAAAGGCGTAACAACCGTTGCCGAGCTGGAGGTCATTAAATTTATGGAAACCGCAATGTATCGAGGCAAAGGTGTCATTGTTGATGCCCGTACACCAGGCTGGCATAAAAAAGGCACAATACCAGGTTCAATCAATATTCCGTTTACTGCGTTTGAAAAAGATTCAAATGATATTGAATTAGCAGAAATATTTGAAAGTTTAGGTGCGGTAGAACGTGATGGCGTCAATTCTGTGCAGCGTATTGTTGAAGGCTTAGGTTTTTTAGGTGGCGATCAAAAAACGGATAAATGGGATTTTACCGATGCTAAAGATTTATTGCTCTGGTGTAACGGACCCTGGTGTGGTCAGTCACCACGCGCTATTAAGGCTTTATTAAAAGCAGGCTATCCAGCAGAAAAACTTTTTTATTATCGCGGTGGTATGCAGATGTGGCAGTCATTAGGTTTAACAACGGTTGTACCAAAAGGCATGAATGTTGCTCGTAGTGGTAATTTATCTGAGTGACATTGACGGCGAGTACTGTCAATAAAAATAACGGACTTTAAAACCCTGTTTATATGAGTGGGTTTTTTTTATGGGTTATGAAGAAAATCATGTTAGATGAAGTGTCTGAAATCACTCAAAACATCTATTAAAAATCAGTAGTGTTACAAGGATGTAGCGTTTACAAATCAAAGGTTCGTGAACGGCACTTCCATGTGCCACTACTGCAGGCCTACAACTGTCGGATAAAGTCTGAGTTGTTATCGTTAAGGGCCGCTGACACGTACTCTAAATGTTAAATCAAAATAAGGCGTGTTGGCACCGGTGCTTGCATTCATGATGCCACTAGGG
>CAYQXD010000197.1:0-4697 GCA_964421315.1 uncultured Thiotrichaceae bacterium
CTTCAGCTTTCAGGCATTCAATAATTATTTCTGCGCCGGTTAATTCCACTGTAATCTTTATCTCACTAACTATTTAAATTATTTTTCAAAAAAACCTTATAAATCATACGCTTTTTTAAGGCCGACATTTTTTCAGTCTATTAAGCGAACCGCATATTCTAAACGGTTAGCGGGTAAATTTCACGTGCAATTTTCTCCAGACATACTGTCATGCTTTAATTATTGCAATATTCCTGATAATACGCTAACTTCCAGGCTGATCGCGTTTTCATTACATTATGGAAAAAACACCTTGAAAATAGCAACAGGTAGCAGCACCCACACAGATACCACCAGGGCAATCAACGAAGCCTGGCAGCAACTTAGCAGCAATCTAAATCATGCGCCGAAACTACTTATATGTAGTGCCAGCGCAAACTTTTCGGCACAAACCTTACGTGACCAGTTAACCGAACTTGCTCCGGATCAATGCAAGATTGCCGGTTCTTCATCCTGCCTGGGGGCAATGAATAATACCGGTTTTCACTCGCACAATGGCTACGGCCTGAGTTTAATTACTTTTGCGGATGATGAAGGTGATTTTGGTGTTGACCTGGTCAGCCAGTCTGACGCACCCGAAAAAGCTGCGGCACAGACAATAAGCGATGCCATCAACGATGCCAACCGTCCCGGCGAATTACCGGAACTGGTCTGGTTAAGTGCCGCTCCCGGTACTGAAGAAGCGGTGCTGCAAGGCATCACCTCTGTGATTGGCCATAATGTGCCCATTGTTGGCGGTAGTAGCGCCGATAATGATATCACTGGCGAGTGGTGGCAGTTTAGCTCACAGCAACATGAAACTGATGGTGTATTGCTGATAGCCATGTACCCACAGTGTCAGGTTACGCTTTCATTTCACAGTGGTTATGCGCCAACCGAACTTGCCGGTGTGGTCACAGAATCCGAAGATCGCATCATTTATAGCATCGATAACCAGCCAGCCGCACAAGTCTATAATAACTGGACTAAAGGCGCGATTGAAACACAGTTAGCAGGTGGCAATATATTACAGGCTACTACCTTTCACCCACTGGGGCGTGAGGCGGGGCGAATTCAAGATGTACCTTATTATGCGCTATTACACCCTGAGCAGATTCTTGACGATGGCGCTATACGTTTATTTTCTAATGTAAAAACGGGCGAGCAGCTAACTTTAATGTCCGGTTCAGCTGACAGCCTGAGCAGTCGAGCCGGCTCCATTGCCAGAGGTGTGCTGGATCGACATGACTGGCAAAGCGAGCAGGTGGCCGGTGCGCTGGTGGTATATTGTGCCGGTTGTATGCTGGGTATTGTTGAACGCATGGGAGAAGTGAGCACGGGTTTGCATAATGCACTGGGGCAGTCACCATTTCAGGGCATGTTCACCTTTGGTGAACAGGGTTGTTTTATTGATGGCATCAACCACCATGCCAACCTGATGATTTCAGTCATAATATTCAGCAGCAAGTAACATTATGTCAATACAGCATTGCACAGAAAAGCTACAGGAAACCCTGCTTCACCTGGAAAAAGCCCGGCAACAGGAAACCAGACTCAGACAGGAAAGCGAGACCGTTATCACCTGCCTGACCGCACCGGTCGGGGGCAGGTAGCCGTGACGAAGTACTGGCTATACTACAAAACACTTTCCACAGTCTGGCTGACTGTGAAAGCTGCTGGGTACTACAACTCCATGGCGACCGACTGGTTGCAGAGAATAATATTGTATTCCCGGTGTATAAAGGTTTTTCACGGGTACTTAATGGCGGCACATTAAATGCCTTTGATGTAAAGCAGATTCCGGAATGGCACGATATTCTTTCCGACAATAACAATGCCAATGGCATCTGCTCTGCCATGCATTTACCGTTAAAACTGTCTACAGCGCAGGGCATGATGATATTAACCTCATCAAAAGTGGCCGCATTCAGCCAGCAATGTGTTGAACTTACAAAACGCATTATTCCGCTAACTGAGCAGGCGGTTGCCAAAATTGAGCAGATTGAACAAACCCATGCGGCAGAAATAGAACAGCAGTGGAAGTTAATGCGTTTGATTATGGATCACGCACCCATCGGTATTTTCATGGTAAACAAACAGCACAAAACCCTGTTTGCGAACCGGGCATTTTGCAATTCCGTGGGCATTAGCGAGTCTCAACTTGTCGCAGCTGAACATTACTCGGAAGTATTGCCATCATCACTGACAAAACAGTGTTTGGCATCCGATACTGCCTGTTTTGAGCAGGGTGTTGCGGTTACATCCCGCGAGACCATCAGCAGCATAGACTGCAATAAACACATTGTTGATATCACCAAAGTACCAGTGCATGATGCCAACGGCGATGTTAACGCCCTGGTCGGTATTTGTGTTGATATCACCGAACGTATTGAGCATGAACAGCAACAGGAACATTTGCAACAACAACTATTGCATACTCAGAAACTGGAAAGTCTGGGTGTACTGGCCGGTGGCATTGCGCATGATTTTAATAATATTCTTGCCGCCATCATGGGAAACGCATCGCTTGCCAGCAACAAAGTTAAACATGATCCACAAGCAGTCAAGCAGCACCTGAGCAAAATTGTCCTGGCATCTGAAAAAGCCGCTGACCTGTGCAAGCAGATGCTGGCCTACTCAGGGCAGGGCAAGGTTTTTGTCGATTCGTTAGATTTGTCGCCACTTATTGAAAACATGCTGAACATACTGGAAGTGAGTTTAAACAAAGGCATTGTATTAAAACTGTCGTTAACCGAAAACCTGCCCATGATTGAGGCAGATGCTTCGCAACTACAACAAATTATCATGAACCTGATCACCAATGCTAATGAAGCTATTGACAGCATCAGCGGTATTATCGCTATACACACCGGTGTCATGGAAGCCAAAGAGGACTATCTGGCACAGTGCTTATGCAGCGAGGACATTCAGCCCGGACACTTCGTTTTTATGGAAGTTTCCGATACTGGCTGCGGCATGAATACACAAACCATCAAAAAGATATTCGACCCCTTTTTCACCACAAAATTTACCGGTCGTGGTTTAGGCATGAGTGCAGTGCTGGGGATTATTCGCAGCCATAAAGGTGCGTTAAAGGTATACAGTGAGCCGGATAAGGGAACCACCTTCAGAGTCCTGTTGCCAGCGTTAAATACAGCTCGCCCGGAAGAATGCATAACCGAGAAAGGCGTATTGCATTGTAGCAACATCCACAGCGTACTGGTGGTGGTGGATGATGAAGAAAGCATACGTGAGCTAACCGTTATGATGTTAGAAGATACCGGGGTTGATAAGGTGTTAACTGCCGAGAATGGTCGTGATGCCATCGACGTTTATAAACGCGAAGGTGAAAACATCGACCTGATCATCCTTGATCTGACCATGCCACATAGTGGGTGGTGAAGAAGCCTTTCGTCAGTTGCGACTGCTAAACCCCGATGTCAATGTGATCATCGCATCTGGCTACAGCGAGCAAAGTGTACAAGATCTGTTTGCAGGAAAAGGGCTGCGTGGTTTTTTGCAAAAACCATTTACCACAGAAAAACTGTGCGAAGTATTAAAAGAATCGGTAGCGCACAAACCATAAACCTGATACATCAGTTGAATCGTTGCAATACTGCCATGGAGGCAGGTTGGGGTGAGGCACGAACCTCAACAAATTATCGTGCGCAAATTGTTGGGGTTCGACCCTCACCCCAGCCTACGCTCTAAGGCAGGGCTACATACCACATCACCAGTCTTCCTCTGCCTCACCACCTGCCGCTTTTGTTAATGACTCTTTAATGGCAGCAGGCGAAGGCATAATATTCATAAAACTGTTAGAACCCATCATGCTTAAATCAGGGAAGTTAATGGCAATGCGGAAACGCGCATGTAATGCTTCAACTTCATCACCCGTCACCAGAATTTCATAAGGCAGATGCGCGGTAGAGCGAATTTCTTTGAAATCGACCTCGTTCATTATAAATGAATCATCCATGTATTTATTGCCGGTGGTTTCAGAAGATAAAGCAACACCGAATAACGTTTGTTTCGCACCCGGGACATCGATACGATAAACCTTGCTAGCACCACCTGCTTTTGCAGCCAAACTTTTTTCTACCGCAGCCACGGCTTTTTCATAACTACCATATGATGCTAAAGAATAAGGCTCGTCAAAATATTCCATACCAAATGTATAGTGGTAACCAGCAATATCCTCTGCATCCATACCTTCATCCGGACCGTATTCTTTAATAGAGCCTAAAGCCGCGCCTAAAGCAGCCGTTACCGCAGAAACATCACCTTTAATATGATAGGCCGCTGCCATGTATGCAGGGTTGGTGTAGGTGATTTGAATCTGGTCACCCACTTTTGTAATGGCAACACGTTGCCCTGCCGCATAACCACCACGCTTATGAGAAGCGGCCACTTTCTTAAGAGTATCATTGCTAACGATAATGACATGCGCTGAGTCATAAGGTGAGTAGTCACCAACTACTTCAAAACCATTATCGGTTAATGATTTTTTCACGCCATCTACTTTGTCAGCCACTTTCTCAGCAGCGGTACCGGTAGACATGGAAGCTAGAATAAAGGGTTTCATTTCAGCGGCAGCATTTGCCACCATCGATGCCATGCTGATTACCGCTGCTGCAATAACAGCAAGTATTTTTGTATTCACTTTTATCATGTTATTT
>CAYQXD010000198.1:0-4691 GCA_964421315.1 uncultured Thiotrichaceae bacterium
GCTGCAACAACGTGTAGCGATTGCACGTGCCTTTATTTCTAACCCCGAAGTTGTTGTAGCAGATGAGCCGGTAGCCAGTCTTGATCCGATGATGAGCCGAAGTGTTCTGAATAGTTTAAAAACAGCGGCTAAACATAATGGCGTTACAGTTATTTGCACGCTTCATCAAGTTGATTACGCGCTTGAGTTTGCCGACAGAATTATTGCACTGCGTGATGGCAAAGTATTTTTTGATGGTCATCCGTCTGCATTAGATGAAACCACCCAGTCACAACTTTATGATATAGAGCAACCAAAACCTGCGCTTGTTGAACAGGTTGCAGCATGAATACGCAGCCAGATCATAAACGCCACTGGAATGAGTGGCAACTGTATCGATCAGTGACACCTAAAAACATCTTCATTCTGCTGGTGGTTATCGTTTTACTGTCGTTTTCCGCACACAATACAGAAATGGATAAGGCTTTTGTTGAAACCTCTAAAGCCTTTTTGTCCGCTGTTGGTATAGGAGACTCTGAGGTACTGGACGGGGCAGTACGTTTTGGCAGCAAGGCCTTTCCCATGCAAATTTCTGAACGCACAGAGATCAGTCGTTTGGTAGATTTTGATGTCAGTGACCTGCCGCTATTTGCCTATATTGAATCGGGTGAAATACGCAGATATGATGCTTTAAACAACACCTGGGAGACTGAAAATACCGAGTTTCTGGTTGAGCCGGTTGGTTATTTAATAAAAGTTCTGACCATGATGCTTGAGACTATTGAGATGGGATTCTGGGGTACGGTCATTTCTATTATCATTTCACTGCCCCTGGGTATTCTGGCAAGCAGGAACTACACACCACACAAAATCGTCTATACCATCGCACGAGGCTGGTTAAGTTTTCACCGTGCCATGCCGGAGCTGATCATTGCCCTGTTTCTTGTACTGATGTATGGCTTCGGCCCTATCGCCGGCATACTCGCGCTGGGCATCAGTACCAGTGGTGTACTCGGCAAATTTTTTGCTGATGAGATTGAGAATGCACCACCTGGTCCACAATTAGCATTGGGCTCATCAGGTGCCGGTCGTTTGAAAGTATTGCGTTATGCGGTTTTTCCTCATGTGTACCCAGCATGGATGGCCTATGTGCAATACATCTTCGAGCGTAATATTCGTACTGCCACTGTACTGGGCATCGTTGGTGCTGGTGGTATCGGTATGGAGCTTATGGGACGCTGGGATATTTTTGATTACAGTCATGTCGCCACCATTTTACTTATTATTTTCATAACCGTTTTGACGATTGAATTCATTACCCAAAAACTTCGCAAACGTGCACTGTGATAAAAATTATTTTGTTACGTGACCAAACTAACTTGTCTAGATATCTGGATCACTAAAAAGAATGAATATTAAACGAACAGAATGGGTTAGCACTTTAAATGCTTTGCCATGCGAACAACTCTTATCCATTACAGAAAAACTTTCAGAGCGCTGGGAGATTTATCCACGAGCCATCCCGCAGTCTGGACTGGGTATGTTGAAACTCAATGACAGTGCTTTTGAAGAAGCTTTCTTTCTGGGCGAATTCCCTCTGTCGTCTGCCTGGATTGAAATCCTAACACCAGAAGACATAAGTGCTGAAGGCGCAGCTCAAGTCATGAGTGATCGTGTCGAGATCGCCGAAGCGCTGGCGGTATGTGATGCAATACTGTCTGCTCAGTTACCCGGTTATGAACAGGTTTCACTCATGCTGGAACAAGGTCTGGCTATTCGCAAGCAGTTACAACTTGAACGTAAGCAGATGCTAAGCAGTACCAGGGTTGATTTTTCCTTACTGGATGAGGCGGGACTAGATGATATGGAATTGAGTGAGATGGGAGATATATGATGTTAAATCTTAATCCTGTCTGGACAGCCGATACCCAGCAAAGTCATTTTCGTCTTCTGCTAGATGTCATGTCACGACCTGGAAAATGTCACACATTACTGACAAGCCTGGAAAAAAAGCAATCAGTGCTTGCGGTTTTGGCGACATTGCTGGATGCTGAAGTTACTTTGGCTGATCCCCATGATCTACTTCACACAGGCGACTGGCCGATGTTACAGGCAAATGCAGCGCTGCCGGAGCAGGCAGACTATGTAGTCTGTGATGGCAAACGCACGCCCAGTTTCACCCCTAAGTTGGGCAGCCTGTCTAGCCCGGAGCAATCGGCAACTTTAATTCTGCTGGTTGATGCGCTAGACCACGGTGATATCCGCATTAAACTGTCTGGTCCCGGCATTAATGGAGTGCGTGAATTAAATATCGAAGGGCTGGATAAACAATGGTTAGAAAAACGTGAAGACTGGATTTATGCCTTTCCTTTAGGCGTGGATATTATCCTGGTTGACGGTAACCGTGTTACTGCCTTACCCAGAACCACCAAAGTGGAGGCGATCTAATGGGTTATGTTGCAATCAAGGGTGGTGGCCATGCCATCGAAGGCAGCAAAACGGTGTTCGATTATTTACGTACCCGGCAGGGTGATGATGCACTGCCGCTCGATACCGATACCATCGAACATCAATTGCGCTTGTTACACAGTCGCGTTATTTCAGAAGGCGGTGTTTATCACCCACGGCTGGCCTCTCTGGCAATTAAACAGGCTCAGGGAGATACACTGGAAGCATCGTTTATTCTGCGAGCCCATCGTTCTACCCAACCCCGCCTGGCGGAAACCCCGGCGCTGGACACAAGCAAGATGCGCATAACACGGCGCATATCGGCGGCGTTTAAAGACATACCCGGCGGTCAAATGTTGGGGGCCACAACCGATTATCATCTACGTTTAATGAATATGGATTTACTGGATGAATCGCCTGAACAGTTCAAGAGTATTACTAAAAACTGGGTGGAAAATACACCTGATACGGATATTCCTGACACCTTTCCCAAGGTGCTGGAAAGTTTACGTGCAGAAGGCTTATTACCGGCCGTCGATCCTGCCTCTACTAACATCGATCCATTCGACATTACTCGAGACCCGCTAATTTTTCCGGTAACACGCTCAGCGGCATTAGCAACCATGGCCAGAGCTGAACAGGGATCACTGCTAGCCATCGCTTATTCAAATATGCGTGGTTACGGTGATGTTCATCCAACGGTGGCAGAACTGCGCGTAGGATACCTGCCCGTTTTATTACCCCACCCCATTACCGGTGAACTCACTGAAATTGGAGAAGTCGAGATAACCGAATGCGAGGTTATCGCCATGTATGAAGAAAACGAAGGCGATGCAAAGCCAACCTTCACCCTGGGTTATGGTGCTTGTTTTGGACACAACGAAGTCAAAGCGATCAGCATGGCTATTCTAGATCGAGCCTTGCAGTCCGGGATGAAAGACGGCCCTCGCAATCCCTCGGAAGATCCGGAGTTCGTTTTATTGCACGTCGATGGTATTGATTCCATGGGCTTCTGCACACACTACAAAATGCCGCACTACGTAACTTTCCAGTCGGATATGGATCGGCTTCGTACGACCCAGAAAAAACAGGAACAAAAGGAGTCAACTACATGAGTACATCTTATCCTTTTGGTTTTCTTGATGAATACGCCAAGAAAGAAATTCGCCGTAGTGCCCTGAAAGCCGTCGCTTTGCCTGGTTATCAGGTGCCTTACTCCAGTCGTGAAATGCCTATGGGCCGCGGCTTCGGTACCGGCGGTCTGCAGTTAACACTGTCACTTCTGGGTAAAGGCGAAACGCTTAAAGTCATTGACCAGGGTTCAGATGATTCAGTTAATGCCGTCAACTTGCGTAGCTTCATCGAAATGACCTGTGAAGGTATTAATACCACGACAAAAACCCATGAAGCGGATTTCATCCAGTCGCGCCATCGCATTCCAGAAGAACCACTTCGTGAAGACCAGATCATCGTACTCCAGGTACCTTACCCGGACCCACTAGTACTGGTTGAACCTTCAGAAGACAAACGCAAAACACTGCATGGCGAAGCAGATTATTCACGTCTCCTGGTTAAGCTCTATGAAGACATGGTGAAATTTGACGAGATCACTATCTCTCATCGTTATCCAACGCGCATAAATGGTTATTATGTTATTGACCCTTCCCCAATCCCGCGTTGGGATGTGCCCAGGCTACACAATTCAAAAGCTTTAATTTTGCTTGGCGCCGGGCGTGAGAAAAAAATCTATGCGGTTCCTCCCTATACAAAAGCCGAACCACTGGTGTTTGATGACATACCGTTTCGGGTTGAGGATTTTACCGATGAAAAAGGTAAGCGCAGAGCCTGTAAACGTTGTCAGTGCACCAGTAGTTTTCTTGATGAGTTTATCGACTCCAATACAGGTGAAAAAGTATACCAATGTTCAGATACTGACTGGTGTGAGGAACAGGTAAAAACGGCAAGAAAACCGGCCACAACAATGGTGAATCAGGAGCTGGCAAATGGATAATATACTGGAAGTCGAAAATTTATCCAAAGTTTATGGCCAGGGCTGCCCTGACTGTTTCGAACTGACCGGGCCTGATTACGATACCAATATCTGTCCCAGCTGCAGCAGTATCGTGGCCGCCCACAATGTTAGCTTCGACCTCTATAAGGGTGAGATCCTGGGCATCATGGGTGAATCAGGTTCAGGTAAGTCAACCGCAGTGAAATGCCTTTATTTTGATCAGGAACCCAGTTCGGGTCGAGCCACTTTCTTT
>CAYQXD010000199.1:0-4628 GCA_964421315.1 uncultured Thiotrichaceae bacterium
TTTCTTTTAATGTGCTTAATTGAAATTTAGATAAATACATATAAGGTTTTACCTTAGCATGGAGCTGAGTAGAATGAGCGCATTTTACCAACTAATCAGATTTATGCGACCGAGATTTATACAACCCGGGATTTTATTATTAATTTTATTTGCTGTGCTTTCAGTTGGCCAGGCTGCAGAAAATAAAATTACGCTTGAATCGGTGCAGCAGCAGGCAGAAGAATTACAGCTGGCAGAACATGAAAGCTGGTATGCCCTGTTACATTATAAACGCGAAATGGTATTAAGACGTTTTATCAGTCAGGTGGATGATGAGCGATTTTTTCTGCATAAAACCGGTCGGACGGATGCTCATGCAGAACTGCTGGCAAATATAAAAGCTTTTTTTCGTGGTTTTGAAACCGGTCACGCACAGTGCCTTTTTCCAGCACGCTGGTGGTGGATAAAACAGCAGTTAAATTTGCCTGATGATTATGATGTGCATTGTCCGAAACTCGAGACTTATCTAAGCAAAGTTTCGCATGACAAACTGTTTTTAGTTTTTCCTACCATGTATTTAAACAATCCGGGTTCGACCTTTGGACATACTTTTTTACGCTTTGATGCGGAAGAAGAATCTATTCTTCTTTCAGAAACTTTAAATTATGCCGCGCATGTAGACAAAAGTGAAAACATTGTCAGTTATGTTAGCAAAGGATTGTTTGGCGGCTATCAGGGCGTCTTTCGCATGAGACACTATTATGAAACCGTGCAGGAATACAGCAATATTGAAAATCGTGATATCTGGGAATATCAGCTGGACTTTAGTGCTGAAGAAATAAAGCAGTTGCTGCGGCACGTGTGGGAGGTCAAAGACATTGATTTTGACTATTATTTTTTCCGAGAGAACTGCTCTTATCGCTTACTGGCATTACTGGATGTTATTCGCCCTGGAATGCAGTTAACGACTGAAGGCCATTTTCCATTTTACGCCATACCCGTGGATACTGTGCGTGCGCTTGATAATGCAGGTCTGATAGAATCACACAGGTTTCGCGCTTCACTTGCTACACAAATTAATGACTATTTCTATGCTGAAAGTAACGGCTATTCAAACCTGGTTGTAGACATTGTTTCTTATAGAATGCCAGGTGAGAAGGGCATCATAAGCAGTCATTTGCAAGTTTTACCTTCTGATGTTGACAAGTTGGAAGTGCTTAGACAAAGTTATACTGTTTTGCAGTTTTATGGCGAGTCTGCTTTACCGAAGGCACAGAATATATTGCAGTTGATAAGTGAGCTGCCGGCTTCTACAGAATTAACTGAAAATAGTGTTCACTATTCTCAAAAAAATTCACCTGAAAAAGGACACGATTCACTCCGTATAGCTGCAGGTTATGGCGAACAAAATAACCGTCAATATCTGGATCTGAGATTTCGCCCCGCATTTCATGACCTGCTGGATGCGCCACAGGGTTATATTAATGGTGCAGCTATTAATATATTTGATGTACATTTAAAATGGTTTAAAGGTGACAGGCTACGGCTTGAAAGTTTGCATTTATTTAACGCTACGTCTTTAAGCCCGGTACGCCGCTGGCAAAAACCGGTTTCATGGTTACTGGATTTCAGGCTGGACCGCACACAAATGAGCAAAACTCAGTCAGTCAGAAATTTTATTAGTCGAGGCGGTGCAGGTTTTAGTTTTCGAAAACAGGAAATCAAACCATTTGTTTTGTTAATAGGCGAGTGGAACCTGTCATCCAGTTATGCCAAAGGTTATAGTTTGTTGCTGGGCTTGCAGGCGGGTCTGCATGTTAATTTTAAAGCAAACCAGTTGATGTTGAGTGTTGAAATAGATGATGCAGTGGCTGGTTTTGATCTGGATAAAAAAATCACCCAAGTACAATGGCAATATAATCTTCAGGTCAATCATGCAGTGCGAGCCGTATACAGGCGTACCCAGTACGACTTTTTTAATGACGAAGATTGGGCACTGGGTTATAACTATTATTTTTAGGGAAAGGCACACAACGCTATCGCTTATGCAAGCCTGCAGAAATAACCGTTAGTATGTGGCCGTGAATTTATTTGTATCTATAATTGTATAAGCACAAAATTTTTCATTTTTCATTAATGGCATGGCACCCCCTGTTTATTTATGTTAGCGGCAAAATTTATTTTGTTTTTTTCTGGCGGCAGAAAGGCGTTGTTGGCGTTGTTGCTCTGATAAATAAATATATTCACCTTTTTTATTGATCTCGCGCATTCGGCCGCGGCTGCTAATGGCTGCAATGTCGTTTTTTGCTTCATTACAAAGTTTGCGTCTTTCTTTTATTGATATCTTTGGTGGTTCGAGTTTAACTGGGTTTTTGGCGGTGTTTTTATCGTCTGCGTTGTCGTCATCCGCTTCGGGTTTTTTTATGATACGTGGTTTGGTGGTTTCATTTTTGCGAATGGTGACTTGCTCTGCACCAGTGTTGCCAGGGTGATCGCTATAGTGAACCTGACCCTTTTCGTCTAGCCATTTGTAAACTGCAGCATAGCTTGAGGCTTGAAACAACAGACATAATGAAGCCGTGATAATATGGGTAAAGAGAGTTTTAGTGGACATGATATGTAGCTTACCTATTGTCTGACCGTAGTGCTAAAATAGCGCTTAATTATCATAAAATCAACTTTGATGCGGCATCTTAAAATCTATTTTTATTAACAATGTTGTTTAATTAAATAATGGCTGATCGTCGACTAAAAATATTTCACACAGTGGCACGTTTGCTTAATTTTACAAAAGCAGGTGAGCATCTGCACATGACGCAGCCAGCGGTGACGTTTCAGATACGTCAGTTAGAAGACCAGTTTAATACCCGGTTATTCGACCGCACACATAATAAAGTGACACTGACAGAAGCCGGTAAACAGGTTTATATGTACGCCGACCGTATTTTGAAGTTATATGACGATATGAGCCACAGCATTACCGAGATGACGGGTGAAGTTAGTGGCGAGGTATCGCTTGGCGCGAGTACAACGATTGCTGAATACATGCTGCCATTGCTGATCGGTGAGTTTAAAGTTAAATGCCCTGATGTGAATATCAGTTTGAAGGAGTCTAACTCCGAAGACATTATTACAATGGTGGAAAATAATGTGGTTGATTTAGCCATTGTCGAAGGTTCGGTTAATAACAAAAATTTAATTGTTGAGCAGTGCCGAGTTGATCAGTTGGTGGTCATTATGCCTAATAATCATAAACTGGCGAAAGAAGATACACTGCATGTCAGGGACATTATCAGCCATCCGTTTATATGTCGTGAAAGAGGCTCCGGCACCCAGGAAGCTATTATCAATTATGTTGAACAGCAAAGCCCGGACAGTCTGTTGAATGTGTGCTTCGAATTAAGCAGCCCGGAAGCAATTAAAGGCGCGGTAGAAGCAGGCATGGGAATTTCGATAGTATCTCGCGCCAGCATCGATAAAGAATTACGTCTGGGCACACTAACGGCTGTAGAATTGTCGCCCAAGCTGGAACGCCCGTTTTCATTTGTTCGCCAGCGTTATAAATTTAAATCCCGTGCTGCAGATGAGCTGTTAGGTTTTGCTCAGGAATTTTGTAAGAACATGCCTTAATTTAAAAAATAGTATAAATCAAAAAGACACGCTGTCATCTCGACCGGAGGGAGAGATCTTGTTCTTCTGTGGCATAAGATCTCTCCCTCCGGTCGAGATGACAGCGTAGCTGATATTAATTGCAGTAAGAAGTAAACGGTAAAAGTGAATAAAATCAAAAGCAGTCAGGATCTCACCGATCTTTATGAAGCAATGGATGATGAGCGTAAAAAAAGTTTATCTGACTTTGCTGATTTTTTGTACTCGCAGGCAGAGCCAGTGATAGTGGCAAAAGAAATATTGCCACCGGATGATATTCTACGTCCTGAAAAGGAAACCGTGGTGGGCGCAATAAAACGGCTTAAAGTGACTTACCATATGATTGAAAGTATAGCAGTTTTTTCTGATGCTTCATCACTAATGACAGACCACATGGTGAAGGGACGTGATGTGGTAGAAGTTATCGATGAAATGGAGATTTTGTTTGAGACTGCCTACAAAAAGTTAGTGCAGGAAAATAGTAAGAGCAACAAAAATGATGATTGAGGTAATTAAAGACTGGTTTGAAAAACATTTTTCCGATCCACAGGCCATTATGCTTATTAGTATTCTGGTGCTGGGTCTAATACTGCTATTGTACCTGGGCGCAGTTCTCACGCCAGTTTTAGCTGCGGTTATCATTGCTTATATTCTTGAAGGTCTGGTTAAAAGAATCACCAGGCTTGGTGCGCCAAGACTTATTTCATTTCTGATTAGTTATGCTTTATTTATTGCTGCTTTAGCACTGACTTTATTTGGTCTGGTGCCGCTGATTATTGCTCAGGTTTCTGATCTGGTGGCTGATTTCCCAAAAATACTGGGTAAGATGCAGGAATTGATTCTTTCCATTCCTGAGCATTACCCGATGTTTGCCGAACAGGAAATAGAGAACATGCTGGCTGGTTTTTCATCTGAATTGGTGAGTGTTGGGCAGACGTTGGTGGCAGCATCGCTGACCTCGGCAGTGGGTGCATTTACGGTACTGCTTTATCTGATCATCG
>CAYQXD010000200.1:0-4612 GCA_964421315.1 uncultured Thiotrichaceae bacterium
TCTGAGGAGTATATATGAGCAAAATGAACGCATTCTATGCACAGTCTGGCGGTGTAACCGCAGTAATCAATGCATCAGCATGTGGTGTAATCGAAACCGCACGTAAACATAAAGATAAAATCGGAAAGGTTTATGCCGGCAGCAGCGGTATCATCGGTGCTTTGACCGAAGAGCTTATCGACACCAGCAAAGAAACCAAAGCTACCATCGCTGGTTTGCGCAACACACCATCTGGTGCATTTGGTTCATGCCGTTTTAAACTCAAAAGCCTTGAAGATAACAGGGCAGAATACGAACGTTTAATCGAAGTATTCAAAGCCCACAACATCGGTTACTTCTTCTACAACGGTGGCGGTGACTCTGCTGATACCTGTTTGAAAATTTCTCAAATTGGTAAAAAAATGGGCTACCCTATCATAGCTGTTCACGTACCAAAGACCGTTGATAACGACTTACCCATCACAGACAACTGCCCGGGTTTCGGTTCAGTTGCGAAATACATTGCGATTTCAACCATGGAAGCCAGCTTCGATGTCGCATCCATGTGTAAAACCTCAACAAAAGTATTTGTACTTGAAGTCATGGGTCGTCACGCTGGCTGGATTGCTGCTGCTGGTGCAATGGCTTCTACCGAAAATCACGAAATCCCCATCGTTATTCTGTTTCCTGAAGTAAAATTTGATCAGAAAAAATTCCTTAAAAATGTCGATGATAAAGTTAAACAATTCGGTTACTGCACCGTCGTTGTATCCGAAGGTATTGCCTGGCCAGATGGAAAATTCCTTGCTGAAACAGGTCTGAAAGATGCCTTTGGTCACAGCCAGTTAGGCGGCGCTGCTCCTGTAGTTGCCGGTATGATTCAGGAAAAACTGGGGCACAAATACCACTGGGCAGTGGCTGATTATTTACAACGTGCCGCACGTCACATTGCCTCCAGGTCAGATGTTGAGCAAGCTTACGCCACGGGTAAAGCTGCTGTTGAATATGCCATTAAAGGTCACAATGCGGTAATGCCAGCCATTAAACGCACCAGCAACAAACCATACCGATGGAAAATCGAAATGGCACCGCTGAAGAAAGTGGCTAACGTCGAAAAAATGATGCCTAAAAGCTTCATTTCAAAAGACGGCTTTGGTATCACCAAAAAATGCCGTGAATATTTAGAACCTTTAATCAGAGGCGAAGCATATCCGGCATACAATAAAAATGGTTTGCCAAAATATGTGCAACTGAAAAAAGTAATGGTCGATAAAAAATGCGAGCCATTCGAAATCTAACTGTATAAAGAGCCTTTTACGAGATATAAGACGTGAAAGGCTCTCAACTTGATATATATCATGACACTCGATAAGGCACGTGAACTAATATCCATGCACTCTGGATTAGGCAGTGGTTACAACCGCAACGCCACCCGCATGGTATTAGGTGAAGTCATGCGCGATCATGGTCAGCAGGCTGTGGACGCGCTGATCCGAGAATTTGATCTTGAAAAACAATGGGAAATAAAACCCGGCACTGTATTTCACAGTGCCTTTAAAAGCTAAAAAATTATGCCTGCCCTGCTTTAACGCATCAGGCATCTTTTTTTTGCACAAGATAAATAGCCCCAAGAAAAATAATAGAGAAAAAATATGAAATTGATTTTATTAGGTGGTCCCGGTGCAGGCAAAGGCACCCAGGCGGGATACATCACAAAAAAATACAACATCCCTCAAATTTCCACCGGTGATATGTTACGCGCTGCCGTAAAAGCTGGTACCCCGATGGGTCTGGAAGCAAAAAAAGTCATGGATGCCGGCGGTCTGGTGACTGACGAAATCATCCTCGGTCTGGTTAAAGACCGAATCGCAGAAGATGATTGTGCAAACGGTTTTTTGTTTGACGGCTTCCCTCGCACACTGCCGCAAGCTGATGCACTTAAAGAACAGGGCGTAGAAATTGACGGTGTCATAGAAATTGATGTTGATGATGCTGAAATCATCAAACGCATGTCGGGTCGCCGCGTCCATCTTACCTCTGGTCGAACTTACCATGTTGTTTTTAACCCACCCAAAGTCGAAGGTAAAGATGACGAAACCGGTGAAGATTTAATACAACGTGATGATGACCAGGAAGATACTGTAAAAAAACGTCTTGAAGTGTATCACGATCAAACAGAACCGCTGATTGATTACTACACCAACTGGGCAAACTCAGCGGAAGCGAATGCACCTAAATACCACAAAATTGCTGGTATCGGTAGCGTAGAAGATATTCGCGACTCTATTTTTAATTCTCTGGATAACTAATTTTTAATAACAAAACAAAGCCCTGACTGTCAGGGCTTTGTTTTGTCCACGTAACTTTAAACTTCTAACTTAAAACTTATAAGGAGACTCCTTAATGTCTACTGAACTAATTATCGCCCTTGTCTGTGCCCTGATCGGCATAGGTTACGGGGTCATCACCGCGTATAACATACTTTCAAAACCCATGGGTAATGAAGATATGGTACGCATACAACAAGCTATCCAGGAAGGCGCACAGGCTTACATGAAACGTCAATACATGGCCATCGCTGCTGTAGGCGTTATCATGTACCTTATCATTCTGTTTGCACTGAACTCTACCACTGCCATGGGCTTTGCTATTGGTGCCATTTTTTCCGGATTAGCTGGCATTATTGGCATGAATGTTTCGGTACGCGCAAACTCACGCACTGCTGAAGCGGCGCGTGACGGTATCGCTCCCGCATTAGATATTGCTTTTAAAGGCGGGGCTATCACCGGCATGCTGGTTGTGGGTCTGGCACTGCTATCGGTTACTGGTTATTACGCGATATTAATAGCCATGGGTTTTGACATGAAAGCCGCCTTGCACGCACTAATTGGTCTGGCACTGGGTGGCTCATTAATTTCCATTTTCGCACGACTGGGTGGTGGTATTTTCACCAAAGGTGCGGATGTTGGTGCCGACATTGTCGGTAAAGTTGAAGCGGGTATTCCAGAGGATGACCCACGTAACCCAGCCGTTATTGCAGATAACGTCGGCGATAACGTCGGTGACTGTGCAGGTATGGCAGCCGATCTGTTTGAAACCTATGCAGTCACACTGATTGCCACCATGATATTAGGTAGCATGTTACTGGTCAACGCCGGTCAACTTGCTGTCACCTATCCATTGATGCTGGGCGCAATATCCATCATCGCATCCATTATTGGTACTTACTTTGTAAAAACCAACGATGGCACAAAAATCATGAATGCGTTGTATAAAGGCACTATTGTTTCAGCCATATTATCTGCCATTGGTTTCTATTTTGTTACCACCATGATGATGGGCGACGTATCAATCGATGGTGTTGAACAGCTTTCTGCCATGAACTTATTCTATGCCGCACTTATCGGCCTGGCTTTAACCATCGCCATGATTGTCATTACAGAGTATTACACGGCAACCAAATACAGCCCGGTTCGCCGCATCGCTGAAGCCTCTACCACAGGTGCAGGCACTAATGTTATTGCCGGTCTTGGTATCGCAATGAAATCAACCACACTGCCAGTGCTTGCTGTTTGTGCTTCTATTGGCGGTGCTTATCAGCTTGCCGGTTTATACGGTATTGCTATTGCTGCCACCGCCATGTTATCCATGACCGGCATTATCGTCGCTCTCGATGCTTATGGTCCGATCACCGATAACGCGGGTGGCATTGCTGAAATGGCCGATTTACCTGAAGAAGTAAGAAAAACCACCGACCAGCTTGATGCAGTTGGTAATACCACAAAAGCAGTAACCAAAGGTTACGCTATCGGTTCTGCTGGTCTGGCAACACTGGTATTGTTTGCGGATTATACCTTCGCGCTAAACGCTGGAAGTGACTCAATAGTGACTTTTGATTTAGCCAATCACATGGTCATTATCGGATTGTTCATTGGTGCATTAATCCCTTATCTGTTTGGTGCCATGGCGATGGAAGCAGTTGGACGTGCTGCCGGCGATATTGTTATCGAAGTGCGCCGCCAATTCAAAGAGATGCCGGGCATTATGGATGGTTCACAAAAGCCGGATTATTCGAGAGCCGTCGATATGCTGACAAAGTCTGCCATCAAGGAAATGATAATCCCTTCATTATTACCTATTGCCGTTCCGATTATCGTTGGCTTAACCCTTGGCGCACAGGCTCTAGGTGGTCTTCTGATTGGTAGTATTGTCAGCGGTATATTTATCGCTATTTCCATGACCACCGGTGGCGGTGCATGGGACAACGCCAAAAAATACATCGAAGATGGTAATCACGGTGGTAAAGGTTCTGAGGCACACAAAGCAGCGGTTACCGGTGACACTGTAGGCGATCCGTATAAAGATACGGCAGGCCCTGCGATTAACCCGTTAATTAAAATCATCAACATTGTTGCTTTGATGTTAGTACCATTACTTTAATCGTAAAAGCTAGCATTGTAACGAATTTAGGTTACACACTAAAAAGCCGGGCCATTTTGTGGCCCGGCTTTTTTTGTGCCTGATTCTGTCATCGGATAATACTCAGTATCGTGTCTGGTTAATTTATCGAACAAATGACTGAGTTCGGTCATTAGAAGACATTAAAGACTAAAATCATCGTCCGCGAAGAACG
>CAYQXD010000201.1:0-4590 GCA_964421315.1 uncultured Thiotrichaceae bacterium
GTTTTTAACTGCAAACTGATAACTGCCGACTGCCAACTTCTCTTAATGACCGAACCCAGACATTCGATCAATTAGCTACACTATGATCACAATGTCTCATTCTTGCTCCCCGCCTGGTAACGAGTGCAAAAATTAAAATAGTGACAATACTAGCCGTTTAAGAAACATCAAACCAATCAGTCCAACCAGGGTAGACAAATCAATCCCCCCAATCGGTGGCACAACTCTTTGTATCGGCCTAAGTACGGGCGCAGTCAGGCCGCGCAGCAGAGTGTTGACCGGGTTATAGGGGTCTGGATTTAGCCAGCTTAAAATGGCCTGCACAAATAAGGCAATAATAAAAATATCAAAAGTAAGTGATATCAGGTCATGCAGTCCTCTAACTAACAGTTGCATGGTATTAACCGGCTGACCAGCAATGCTAACTAAAATCAGCAGTTTGATGATGATTAAAGCTAAAACCAGTACCAGTGTTGCAGTGTCTACTTTCCTGATACTGGGAATGAAGCGTCGAGCAGTTTTTACTAAAGGCTGGGTGGCTTTAACGACAAATTGTGATATCGGGTTGTAAAAATCAGCCCCTGTTTGTTGCAGTAAAAAACGCAGTAACATGATGGCGATATAGATACTTAAAAGGGTATCAATTAAAAAGATAAAAGGATTTTCTTGACTCATTATTGTGACCTGTTAAATAGATGTTTTTTAATCTGAACCAAGTTCTTCAGCAAGTGATATAGACCGATTATTAGCCGCTTCAAGTGCATTAAGTACAATCTGCTGATAACCTGCAGATTGAAAACTCAAAATTGCCTGTTCGGTTGTGCCACCTTTAGATGTGACTTGCCTACGTAGCTCTTCTGGTGAAACATCACTTTCAGATGCCATGACCGCGGCCCCCAGTGCTGTTTGTAATACTAACTTCTGTGCAACCTCTGCCGTTAACCCCAGCTTTTCACCAGAGCGCACCATGGCTTCCATCATTAAGAAGAAGTAGGCAGGGCCGCTGCCGGATACAGCAGTAACGGCATTGAGTTGCGACTCATTATCGACCCAGATAGTTATGCCTACTGCTTGCATAATTTTTGTCGCCTGTTGTTTCTGGCTGTTTGTGACGAATTCATTGGCAAATAAACCCGTAGCGCCGCATTGTAATAAAGCGGGTGTATTTGGCATGCAGCGAACAATGGCGTAGTTGAATGGGGTCAGAGACAAGCTTGTCCGTCCTTTGGTACGTAAACGACACATCCCTGTGTCACTGCTCTCTGCCCCCATACCTTTATTGAGCCAGCGATTGATATCCGTGCTTTTAACGCCGGCAGCAATGGAGATAAACAAAACATTATTTATCTTGTCGCGCCCCGCCTTGCTTTGGGCCAGCTGTTGGCAGACTGTTTTTAATAGCTGTGGTTTGACTGACAGAATAATAATTTCACAATTAAGTATTGCAATGTTATCGACACTTACCTTGACCTTGAAATCATTTTTTAATGTTTGCAAGCGATTTTCATCGGGATCCGAGACAGTAATGTCGGCTGCAGCATAACCTGCATTAATCAGTCCGCCAATAAGACTGCCTGCCATGTTTCCACCGCCAATAAATCCTATATCAGACATTTTTAGTTATTTTTCCAGTGTTATTAGTAGTTGGACTTTAACATATTCATAAATATGGTAAAAAATTTTTTGACGAAATAGTCACCGAATACAGGAAGTAAACAGGTTTGTTAGCTATAAATAGGAGTCGCTTATAAATATTAATATCAAGGGGTTTTTGATGGATATCGCTCAGTTGCTCGCCTTTAGTGTAAAAAATGGCGCATCGGATTTACATTTATCGGCGGGACTACCGCCGATGATTCGCGTTGATGGTGATGTGCGCCGCATTAATGTTGATCCAATGGATCATGAGTCGGTACATGGCATGGTGTATGACATCATGAACGATAAACAGCGTAAGACTTTTGAGGAATACCTGGAAACTGACTTTTCGTTTGAGATTCCCGGTTTGGCGCGCTTCAGGGTGAATGCGTTTAACCATAACCGTGGTGCGGGTGCGGTGTTTCGTACCATTCCCTCTAAAATACTTACCCTGGAAGAATTAGGTGCGCCGAAAATTTTTGAAGAAATCGCAAACACCCCACGTGGCATCGTACTGGTCACCGGACCTACCGGCTCGGGTAAGTCAACTACTCTGGCGGCAATGGTAAATTATGTAAACGAGAATCATTATGGTCATATTCTTACTATTGAAGACCCGATTGAATTTGTTCATGAAAGTAAAAAATGTCTGATTAATCAGCGTGAGGTGCACCGAGATACCTTAGGCTTTAGTGAAGCACTGCGATCTGCTTTGCGTGAAGACCCGGATGTAATTCTGGTGGGCGAGATGCGTGATCTTGAAACCATTCGTCTGGCATTGTCCGCAGCAGAAACCGGGCATCTGGTGTTTGGTACATTGCACACCAGTTCGGCAGCAAAAACCGTTGACCGTATTGTTGATGTGTTTCCGGCAGCGGAAAAAGAGATGGTTCGCGCCATGTTGTCAGAATCGTTGCGTTCTGTTATTGCACAAACCTTACTGAAAAAAATTGGTGGTGGCCGTATTGCTGCGCATGAAATTATGATTGGCACTTCGGCTATTAAAAACCTGATTCGAGAAAATAAAATTGCACAAATGTTTTCAGCCATTCAAACAGGCCAGTCGATAGGAATGCAGACGCTAGACCAGAATTTACAGGAGTTATTGACGCGTGGTTTAATTAGTAAGGAAGAAGCACGCAAAAAAGCTGCTAATAGAGATCTTTTTTAACTACTCAGAAAATTTAATTTTTTATATTTCCATCCTTTGGTTCGTAAACGGCGCTTCCCCCGGATCACGTCCGGGGCAGGCTATGTGCCACTACTCATCAAAAGATTTTTTACCACGAAGCTCACGAAGAGCACGAAGTATGCGTTTTTTGAGTTATGACATTCATGATGGGTGTTTTTTTGCGATTAATAACTGCACTGACTTTCCTTCGTGTGCTTCGTGGTGATAATCTTTGTGTATGCTGAGTACGATCTTTTTTAACAATAACAAACAGGAGTGATCTAGTGGATCGCGAAAAAGCAATAAAATACATGCATGATCTGCTTCGCACTATGGTGAAGAAAGAGGGGTCAGACTTATTTATTACTGCTGGCGCAGTGCCATCAATAAAAGTAGATGGCAGGATGATGCCATTGTCTAACCAGAAGTTAAGCCCGCAACATACACAGATGCTGGTTAGTGCGGTTATGAATGATAAGCAACGTGCGGAATTTGAGCAAATGCAAGAATGTAACTTTGCTATTAGTCTGCCAGGGTTTTCACGTTTTCGGGTTAACGCTTTTACTCAGCGTGGTTCGGTAGGTATGGTGTTACGTGTTATTCGTTCTGAAATTCCCGCGTTTGAAGATTTGAATCTTCCGCCCATATTAAAAGACATTACACTGACCAAGCGTGGACTGGTCATTTTTGTAGGAGCGACCGGTTCAGGTAAGTCAACATCACTGGCGGCAATGGTTGGTTATCGTAATCAGCATAGTTATGGTCATATTATTACCATAGAAGATCCGATTGAGTTTATTCATAATCATGGGAATTGTATCGTCATGCAGCGTGAAGTGGGTGTAGATACAGAGTCTTATGAAGTTGCACTGAAAAACACTTTGCGTCAGGCACCGGATGTAATTTTGATAGGTGAGATTCGTGATCGTGAAACCATGGAGCATGCCATCGCTTTTGCTGAAACCGGCCACCTGTGTTTATCTACACTGCATGCCAATAGTACTAATCAGGCACTGGATCGTATTATTAACTTCTTTCCGGAAGATCGCCGGCAACAGTTGTTGATGGATTTGTCGCTAAATTTGAAGGGGTTAATCTCGCAACGCCTGATTCCAACACTCGCCGGTGATGGTCGAGTAGCGGCAGTTGAAGTAATGCTTAATTCACCTTTGATGTCCGATTTGATTTTCAAAGGTCATGTCCATGACATAAAAGAGTTGATCGCAAAATCTAACGAACTGGGCATGCAAACATTTGACCAGGCACTGTTTGATTTGTATGAAAATAAACAAATAAGCTATGAAGACGCATTAAGAAATGCAGATTCTGTAAATGATTTACGCCTGAGAATCAAGTTGGAAGGTAAAGAATCAAATAAAAGTGATTTAATGGAAGGGCTGGATGAGATATCAGTGGAAAAGGAAGATGATCGATTGCGTATTCGTTGATGTCATAGCTGTATTAGCTCGGACTTAATCTGACAAGACGCGTCAGATACTTTTATAGAGCAAATGACTGCTAACGGTCATTAGCGGGCATTCAAAATCAAAAGCAATAGTCCGCGAAGAACGCAAAAGACGCGAAAAAAACAAAAACAATAATAGGTTTGTAGGCCGGGATAAGGCTTTGCTGTTCCCGGCGTTTTGATTGGCATTGCCTGCAACGTGCTTTATGCAGGCCTACCTGAAAAAAACAGAAAAATAAAATGTTTTGTTTTTGCTTTTTTCGCGTCTTTTGCGTTCTTCGCGGACTAATGTTTTAAAAGTTTTTGACTGTCCGCT
>CAYQXD010000202.1:0-4561 GCA_964421315.1 uncultured Thiotrichaceae bacterium
AGCGACCTTCGCGGACTAATGTTTTAAAAGCTTTTGACTGTCTGTTAAGTGTCGATTTCAGTCATTCCATGTCTAACAGACGCTAACAGATGAAATGCAGACTTATATAGATTATGCAACCTTTTCATTGTCGTCATCCGTAGCAACAACTCTATTTCGCCCTAGCCGTTTTGCCTGATACATACGATTATCAGCATTCATCAGGGTCTCTTGAATAGTATTAAACTGTTTAAAGTTTGATAACCCTATAGACACGGTTGCAGATAACAAGGGGGCAATATCATTAAAATTAAAATCAGCTAAACTTTTTCGAATACGTTCAGTCACTTTTTTTGCATCCTTTATATCGGTATCAACTAGCAAACAAACAAATTCTTCGCCACCAAAACGTGCCGCATAGTCAATTTCGCGTATGGTGTTTTTAAGAATGTCTGAAAATTGCTGTAATACAATATCGCCAGTATGGTGCCCAAAGGTATCATTGATATGCTTAAAGTGGTCAAGATCAAAAAAACAGATCACAAAGTCAGTATTATTTCTTTCCGATAATGCTTTTTGTTGCTCTAAAATATCCATAAAATGCCGGCGATTATATAAGCTGGTAAGTTCATCACTTATTGCCAGCTCTCTGTTAATTATCAGTGCTTCCTGTAATTCGATATATTGTTTTTTAGTTCGGTCTCTCAGTCGATGAATAGATGAACCAGTGTATAACATCACCATTATTGTGCCAGTAAAAGCCAGTAATTGTAACAGCTCAAATTTTATATCAATACGCTGCGGCTGATAAATGAAAAGATTTAAAATAATCAGGCTGTAACCAAGTACCGCAAACATCGAAACGGATAAAAATTCACGAAAGCGTAATTTAAAATAACCAAAACTTAACATACCAAAATACGTTATAAGTATTAATCCACGCCAGTCATTTAACAGGTAGGTAATGCTTAATAAAAATGACGTAGCCCATAATAATTGCGGAACAGTGAGGCTGGGGTCATGATATTTTTTATTTAAACCGCTACGAAGAATAACCGTAAAACAAAGTTCACCTGCCCAGAAAAATAGTATAACGGCTACAAAGCTTGCCTTATCAATTGAATATAAATTGTACTGATAAAAAAATACGGAAATAATAATAAAAACTACCAAGGCTAAAATGGCCGCAAGATGCCTGAACAGCCGTAATGCCTGTTTAGGATCATTGCTAAATAAAAAGTGATACATTCCCTGGTATTCTCAGTTAATTTGATAGATTATTTGATAGATTATTTGCTAGATTAAGATGGTAGATTAAATAGGCGGTAAAAATTATTTCTTGATATTTCTGCGATATGTTCAACCCTGGTATTTCTTATTTTTGCCAGTGTTTCGGCAACCTGCCGCACATAAGCAGGCTGATTTTGTTTACCACGAAACGGCATTGGTGCTAAATAGGGTGAATCGGTTTCAATCAATAAACGATCATCTGGTATAGTTTTTGCAATTTCGCGCAGAGTATCAGCGTTTCTAAAAGTTACGATACCAGAAAATGAAATCATCAACCCCATTTCCAGCGCCTGGTTTGCAAATGCCTGGGTTTCGGTAAAACAATGGATGACTCCTCCGCAAAAATCAGCACCACATAAACCGGATTTTTCTTCAGCTAAAATGGCCAGTGTATCATCACCGGCATCACGGGTATGAATAATGACAGGTTTATTAAGCTGATTCGCAACCTGAATGTGGGCACGAAATTGCTGCCGTTGCCATTCTCGCTTCTGTTCTGGATCATCTTTATGACCAGAATTTAGCAAATACGAATAATCCAGACCTGTCTCACCGATGGCAACAACTTTATCATCGCTTGCCAGTTTAGTTAAATAATCAACAGAAAACATTTCGCTTTGTTCTGTCATCGGGTGCATACCGACAGAAACTGAAATATCAGGATAATCACGAACCATGTGTAACATTTCAGGATATTGCTTTAGATTAATGGAAACGCACAATATATGCTCGACACCAGCTTTACGTGCCTGTTGTACCAGGGTGTCAAAATCGTTTTCGAAGTCGGACAGGTCTATACAATCAAGATGACAGTGTGAATCAACTAACATTATCGGGGCGACAGTTGTAATCGTTGTATAAGCCTAATCCCTACATAGTGTGGGTGATGCGATCTGACTTAAGCGCACCAGCCAGATGGGTTTCTATTTTACCGCGCGTTGCGCCTTTGTCTTGCTGTGAAAACTGTACACCTATACCGTGTGCACGGTTTCCCTGTGCACCTTTTGGTGTCATCCAGATTATTTTACCAGCAACAGGTAAACGTTCGCCATCATCCATTAAGGTTAAAAGCATAAATACTTCATCACCCAGACTATAGGTTCTATTGGTTGGAATAAATAAACCACCATTTTGAACGTAGGGCATATAAGCCGCGTAAAGTGATGATTTATCTTTAATGCTGAGTGACAGCATTCCTGGTCGTGTAGCTGGTGTGCCCATTTACACCCTCTTCTAGAATTATTGTAACTCAGCTACCTCTTGAAACAGGCAATTTCAAGGGTTAGCTGAGTAGTGTCGAATTGTTATGCAACGATTAATATAAATTATCCCACGATAATAGCAGATTTTCCCATAATAACTGTTCGTTTACTGCAATTGCGCTGTGCAATATATTAAAGTTTAGCTGATCAACAAAGCGATATAATCGTTGTTGATTTACCTTTTTTGCCAGCCTCTGTAATTCATTACGATACTGTTCATTAGTGATTGTCGTATCTAAGCCACATGCTTGCAATTTAGCCAGATCTGAAGCCCAGATCATCATTGCCTCTAGCGTTTGAATCTTAGGGTAGTTCGCCAGCTTTGCTGTATAGTCCAGTGAACTTTTATCTGAAACTGACGCTGTCATGGCTCCAGAAAGAATATCCTGGTGTTCAGATTCCTGCAGGTAGTTTAAAGCGGACAGCGGAGAAGCAAAGGCAAATTTTAATGCTTGCCGTAGCTGGCTTTCGGTAAAGCCGGGGTGATTTTTTTTTAGCCAGCGCAATGACTGAGTTTCATCTGGCATGGTAAAACGCATCAATTGACAACGGCTTCGTATGGTTACTGGCAAACGATGCGTGCGGGCTGTGACCAATAAAATAAGTACATTTTCACCCGGTTCTTCCAGTGTTTTTAACAAACTATTTGCAGCTTGCAGGGTTAATTGTTCTGCCTGATTCAAAATTGCTACACGAAAGCCACCATATTGACTGGTCTGGTTTAATTTTTCACATAAAATACGGATATCATCAATCCGAATACTCAATACCGGGTTTTTGCTTCTTGATGTACCTGGTGCTGTTGGTTTTAAATAATATAGGTCAGGATGTGTATTTGCCGCCAATAACTGGCATGCTTTGCATAAACCACAGGCCTGATGATCGGGTGTTGGTGACTTACATAATAGCGAATTTGCCAGTGTTACAGCAAAATCTGCCTTACCTAGACCCTGGTTGCCGTACAATAACATAGCGTGCGGCAAACGCTCGGTTTTTAATAACTGAGTTATTTGCGTCCATTGAGTTTGTTGCCAGGGGAACATTGTTAATGGTTAATGGTTAATGGTTAATGGTTAATTGTTAATGAGTAGTGGCACATTGATGTGCCGTTATGTCCATGGATGGACGGTATATAGAAAATGCAGGAGCAATTTTCTTGTAACGAACCAATAGATGGAAAAGCCAAAACAAACAACTAACGGTTAAAGTTTGGTTTTTGTTTTTCATTAACAATTAACCATTAATATCTTGTATTCAAACAGTTTTTCACGGATTTGTTTTTGTACATCTTTTAATTCAACCGATGCATCTATCAGGCAAATTCGATGCGGATGATGATTGGACAGTTCAATATACGCTTCACGTACGCGCTGGAAAAAATCATCCTGTTCTTTTTCAATACGGTCAGGCTCACTTCGTCGTCCGGCACGAGCACGACCTATTTCAACGGGTGCATCGAGAATAATGGTTAAATCAGGGCGTAAGTCGCCCTGCACCCATTGTTCAAGATTGCTGATTTTGTCCACATCCAGCAAACGACCGCCGCCCTGATAGGCGTAGGTTGCTTCAGTAAAACGGTCACACAAAACGGTTTTATTGTTATCCAATGCCGGACGTATCACTTTGTTTAAGTGCTCGGCTCTGGCGGCAAACATCATCAACAATTCTGCATCGGCGCTCATATTTTCATCAGAGTGACTCAATAACAAACCGCGTAACGCCTCTCCCAAATGTGTACCACCAGGCTCCCTGGTCACCACGCATTCACGCCCGGATGCTTCAAGCAACTCCTGTATAAACCGAAGGTTACTGGTTTTACCCACACCTTCAATACCCTCAAGTGTAATAAACTTACTCATACCTGTCATTTTTACTCATTTCTGTTGTCATCTCGACCAACGGGAGAGATCTTGGTCTACAGTGGTATAAGATCTCTCCCGTTGGTCGAGATGACAGTTGGACGTTTTGGCAGCTACTTCACTATTCACTATTCACTATTCACTATTCACTATTCACTATTCACTATTCAC